>NZ_CP092285.1 GCF_023311895.1 Marinobacter sp. M3C | reverse complement strand
GCGTTATCCCGAGGCTTTCGAGAAAGCAAAAGAGTCAGGCACCTAGAAAACCCAGGTGCCTGAGCCACCAAGGCGTTCGCAAACGTGTTTGTGAAACATGAAATCGACCGGTCGCGCTGTCCAAATGTTGGCGCAATGGTCATGCCGCAGTTGCGTAAAAAATGGCCTGAAGCCGAAGGATGCGCAGATTGCAATGATTCGGGTGAAGGAGGCCCATCACCTGATGCCCCGCCCGTCAAAAACTAAAATTGTCACTCCAGCACGGATGGCCGGTTATTCAGCCACCGCGCGCCCCAAAAACCGCTTCACCGTCAAGCCTTGAAATAGAATGGAAAACACCACCACCACGTAGGCCATTGGCAGAATCAGATCCCGCTCCGGCCCTGCGGGCAGCGCCAATGCCAATGCAACGGAGATACCGCCTTTCAGGCCGCCCCAGGTTAACGCCAGAATGGAGCTGGAGGTATGTTCCTGGAACGGTTTTAACGCCATCACGGGAACACCCACCGCCACCAGCCGCGCCAGAAGCACCAGCGGAATCGCTGCAAGTCCGGCCAACAGCACCGGTAATTCAAACGTGACAATCAGGACTTCAAGACCAATCAGCAAAAACAGGACCGCGTTCAACACTTCATCGATCAATTCCCAGAACGTATCCAGTTGCTGCTCGGTTTTTTTGGACATTGCATATCGTCGACCATGGTTGCCGATCATCAGTCCCGCGACCACCACCGCTAACGGGCCGGACATATGCAACCTGCTGGCGAGCGCGTAGCCGCCTGCTACCAGGGCAATGGTTACCAGAATTTCGACCTGATAATTGTCGAGCCGGCGTAGTAGGTAATACCCCACCCATCCCAGTATAAAGCCCAACACCAATCCACCCACCACTTCCTCCAGAAACAGCAGGCCAATGCCCTGAAATGTAGCCTCTCTGTCTCCCTGTGCAATGCCTAGGAGTCTGCGCGGTAGAAACGTTGTTATGACATAATAGGCGGACTTTCTCGAACGGCGGAATAGATGTGATGGGAACGAGTTTTCGACCTTATTCGCCAGATCAGGAGTTGTTGCTGCCGGCCAGTCTTAACGAATGGCTGGCCGAAGGCCATCTGGCCTACTTCATTAGTGACGTTGTCGAAGAACTGGACTTAAGCGCCTTTTACGCTCGCTACGAAGGAGACGGGCGCCGCAAGTCGCCTTTCGATCCGCGCATGATGCTGAAAGTCCTGATCTATGCTTACGCAAACGGTGTTTTTTCCTCCCGTAAGATTGCCAGGAAGTTGGAAGAAGACGTGGCCTTTCGTGTGCTGGCGGCCGACAATTTCCCCAGGCATCGAACCTTGTGTGATTTCCGCAAACAGCACTTGGGTGCGTTCAGAGAGGTGTTTGTTCAGGTCATCCAGATTGCCCGGGAGGCGGAGCTGATTCGTCTGGGAACGCTGGCGATTGATGGCACCAAGATAAAGGCGAATGCCAGCAAGCACAAGGCCATGAGCTACGGGCGACTGCAAGAGGAAGAAGCCCGCTTGTCGAAAGAAGTGGATGAACTCTGTGGCCAGGCTCGGGCTGTGGATGAAGCAGAAGACGAGCAATTTGGTCCGGCACAGCGGGGCGATGAATTGCCGGAAGAACTGCAACATCGCCAGTCGCGGTTAAGCAAGATCCGGGCAGCGTTCCGGACGACAAAGCTCAGAGCAATTTTACCGATCCCGAAAGCCGCATCATGAAAACCAGTACCGGGTTCGAGCAATGTTACAACGGCCAGTTGGCTGTCGATGGCGATTTCCAGATTATCGTTGCCAACCATCAAGGCAACAACGCCAACGACAATGGGCAACTATTGCCCGTATTAACGGACGTTGAGGCGATACTGCAAGCTCAACCTGAACGCTGTCTGGCGGATGCCGGTTACCGCAAGGAGAGCGATTTTCAGGCCTTGGAGGCGCAAGGGATCGATGGCTCTATTTCCTTGGGGCGAGCAAGCAAAACAATCGACAAAATCGACTGGAACCGGTATCCCGCGACCGCCCGCATGGCGCAGAAACTCTCAACACCGGATGGCAAGGCCTGCTACTCACAACGTAAGCACCTTGTTGAAGCGGTGAACGGTTGGATCAAGAACATTCTGGGCTTCCGCCAGTTCAGTATGCGGGGGCTTGCTGCGGCGAAAGGCGAATGGGATCTGGTCTGTCTTGCATTGAACCTGAGGCGTATGAGGCCTCTGGTGCGCTTCGACTAGAAGCCTGGGGGTTCCTCTCGGCGCTTAATCGAGTCTAGACGAGGCCAGCGCTATCCGTGCAAGTGCTCCATTGGCCATATTTTGAAGCGAAGCGAATCATTACAGGCCGCCGCTCTGAAATAAGGCGACTTGAAGCGGCGGGATGGACTTGAAGAGCCGTCCAGAAAACTTCTACCGCGCAGACTCCTAGGGAACCTCTGAATAACTTTCCAAAATCAGCGATAATACAGCCATCGCTAACCGCATAGGATTTGCCGCCACTATGGGCCAGATAACCTTCTCCGAAGCCGAGTACCAGAACAAGAAGCGCAAGACACGCCGCGAGATCTTTCTGGAACGAATGGACAAGTTGATTCCCTGGAATCAGCTGGAGAAGAAGGTGGTTCATTACTACCCCAAGGGCCAGAACGGTCGGCCACCGTACCCGTTGTCTTCCATGCTGCGGGTTCACTGATGAGCGGCGGGTGTTCGGCGATGCCGGTTACCTGGGCATCCAAAAACGTGCTGAGCATAAGCATCGTAAAGATGTGTTCTGGTTCATTGCCAAGCGCCCTGGCACTCGCAAGAAGCTGGATGCGGATAAGCTGAAGGCCGAGAAGATTAAAGCCAGCATCCGGGCCAAAGTGGAACACCCGTTCCGGTACATCAAGCAAGTCTTTGGCTATAGCAAGGTGCGCTACCGTGGCCTATCAAAAAACACCAATCGGCTGCACCTGCTGGCCGCATTCACCAACTTGATGATCGGTGAAAAATATCTACTGGCGTAGGGTTAGTGCGCCCGAATTCCGCCAAAATGGCGGGAAACGGGCAAAAAACGAACAACTGAAAGGGGTAATTACGCCTGAACCCAGGTTAAATGGCTTTTTTTCGAGCTGAAAAGCGATTCAGCGGAGAATCGGGCGTTAATCAGACCCTCCCTAATATCTCTTGCCCCAACTTCACGATGACGGTGGTGCTAAGGACTGCCCCAAGGTCAGAAGTTTACTCTTTATGAATTAAGCACGATAAGCGAACGTTACTACATGAAATTAGTCATCAAAAGCAACACATAAGCCTCTTTTTTACGGTAAAGCCAATCAGAAGACCTTAAAGCAACTTATATGTTGCCAATATGCAAAAAAGAAACTAATATGTTTCTTATGGATAAATAGCAACATATGAGTCTCATCGTGAATTCACTACTCGAACAGATCAAAAAACGCCGTATAGCACTGGCACTCAAGCAGCACGATATGATGCTGCGCGTTGGCATATCGCGCCAGCAATATCAGCGGCTGGAATCCAAAGGCAATCCTCGGCTCGATACCCTTGAGTTAATCGCCAAGGGGCTTAAGAGCGAGTTGCTACTTATCCCCCAAGAAAAGTTAAATGCCGTGCTGGCTGTATTGGCCGACGATACCACGGCATCAACCGAGCCAAGCCAATCGGCCAAAGAAAAGAGTAAGTCATTAACCGATGATCCATGGCAAGGGTTGCTGGGAGAAAACGAATGAGCACAGATACAAATGATGAAGCGAATGTATTACAGCTCTCAATTCACGGTGTTTTGATCGGCTATCTCGCAGGGTTTAAGAATGGCCGCAATGTATTGAGCATTGCAGAGACATTCAAAAACAATCCTGAGCGCCCAACATTCAGCTTGATTACGCACCCCAAGTTTCCGAATGCGACCAAGCTTATGGCAGAGCCATGGGCGCGGAATCAACGGCTGCATCCTGTACTTTCAAACTTGCTACCAGAAGGCTCGCTACGTGAGCTGATCGCCCAAGGCCTGAAAGTGCACGTTGATAATGAATTTCATATCCTCTCGTATCTCGGTGGTGATTTGCCGGGGGCTATCGAAGCTACGCCTATGGAACCTGAAGATGTTCCTTACTACGTATTGAACACGCACGGAAAGGCCAAGGCGGTTAAGTTCGATAAGCTCACTCAGGAAAACAAGTTTTCCTTGGCTGGCGTGCAGATGAAATTTTCTATGAAGGAGAAGGATGGGCGCTATAACTTATCCAAAGGTGATGTGCTGGGCGACTGGATCATCAAAACACCATCAACTAAGCATAAGTTCGTACCACTGAACGAATACACGGCCATGTCGCTGGCGGGGCTGGTTGGCGTTGATATTCCTGAGATCAAACTCGTTGAGCTGGATAAGCTCGATAACCTGCCACAAATTAACTTACCCGATGAGAAGCAAGCCTTTGCCATCAAGCGCTTTGATCGCGAAGATAATCAGCGCATTCACATGGAAGATTTTGCACAAATTCTGGTGAAGTACCCGCACGAAAAATACACTTCCGCTAATTACGAAAATATCGGCAAAGTCATTTATGACTTTTCTGGCGACGGGCTTGCCGACGCTCAACAGTTCGCAAGGCGATTACTGGTGAATATTCTCTTGGCGAATGGCGATGCACATCTCAAGAACTGGAGCTTCTTATATCCCGATAAGATCACTCCCCGGCTCTCTCCTGCTTACGATATCGTCACAACCAACGTCTATATCGAAAACGAAACCCAGTATGCGCTCAACCTCGGTAAAACAAAGGAATGGTATGCAGTCACCATGGCGCACTTCCAGACGTGGGCAGATAAATCCGGTATTCCATGGCGGGCAATCAAGCCACATTTGGATGACACGCTGAGTAAGGCAAGGGAACTTTGGCCTGAAGCACTCAAAGCACTACCGATGGAGGATGCCCATAAAGATGGTTTAAAAGCCCATTGGAGCAAGCTTCACGACAATTTCAAAATTGCCGCAAAATAAACTGTCTCTCGGTTAACGAATAATTAAGATACAGTGCGTATGCTATTAGTAGCTGCGTGGCTTAATTCTGAGAAAGCGATTGTCTGTTAACAACGACCGCGTAACTAATTTCAAACATGGGTGCAAGGAAGCGTGGCAGCATATGGCTGTTACCGCTTCCTTTGAGAAGGAAAGCCCCATGGATGAGTATAGAGGACCCCACGGTCAAGACCATAGGTGCATTAACTTAAGATAGAATGCCCTATGGGTTTATATTGTCTGATCATGCGGCCTGGAGCCACTGCACGTTAGTGCCATGTGCCTCTGCCGGTGTCTTGTTGTTGAGCGATTGATGCGGACGCTCATGGTTGTAAAACTGGAAGTATGCACTCAAGCCATCCCGAGCTTCCTGCATCGTCTGGTACTGCTTTAGATAGACTTCCTCGTATTTCACTGAGCGCCACAGTCGTTCGACAAAGATGTTGTCCAGCGCCCGACCTTTGCCATCCATGCTGATGCGGATTTTATGAGCCTTCAGAACATCCGTAAACGCCGCGCTGGTGAACTGGCTGCCTTGGTCTGTGTTGAATATTTCAGGGGTGCCATAACGCTCCAGAGCCTCCTCAAGGGCTTCGACGCAGAAAGCCGTGTCCATGGTGTTCGACAACCGCCACGACAGCACCTGACGGCTGTACCAGTCGATGACGGCCGTCAGGTAGGCAAAGCCGCGGCCTACCCTGATGTAAGTGATGTCTGTTGAGTAGACCTGCCGAGGGTACCACCGACATTCCACGCAGCAAATAGGGATAGACCTTGTCCTGCGGATGAGGACGACGGGTATTCGGCTGGGGTGCCACCGACTGCAGGCCCATCAGGCGCATCAACCGCTGGACCCGCTTGCGATTTACCACATGCCCCCGGCGCCCCAACACAGCGACCATCTTGCGGCTGCCGTAGAATGGATGGGCGGTATACAACTCGTCAATGTGCTGCATCAGTTTCAGGTTTTCCTCAGGCTCATCCGTTGCGGCTCCCTGGTCATACCAAGTGGAGCGGTGCAGCCCCAACAGGCTGCATTGGCGTCGAATGCTCGGAGCATCGGCACTAGGCTCAATCTCATGGAACAAACACTGACACGATATGGACTGACCAACCGCGGGGTCACTCTACACCAGGACCGTGGATCGCCTATGATCGCCCAGAGCTTTCTTGATCTGATGGCCGATGTGGGTGTGGTCTGCAGCCACGGTCGCCCCAGAGTCAGTAATGACAACCCATTCAGTGAAAGCCAGTTTAAAACACTCAAAACGCAACCCGACTTTCCCGGGCGCTTTGACAGCCCGGAATCTGCACGTCTATGGGCGGTGGACTATTTTTGCTGGTACAACCACGAACACCATCACAGCGGGCTGGCTGGCTTTACACCGGCTCAGGTCTACACCGGCAATTATCAGGCCGTGAGCCAGGTGCGACAAGCAACGCTGGATCGGTATTACAAAGATCATCCAGAACGCTTCTGCCAAGGGAAACCAAAAGCCGCATTACCGCCGGAAGCTGTCCACATCAACCCGATCACTTCGGAAGCGCTCGAAGGTGAGACAAGTACCGCTGTGAACTTCCCAACGTTACCGGCAGCACGAAAGGCGCTGGAGCGGACAAATAAATGTTAACGTTTTAAAGAGCTGTCCATATGAGGTTGACATGTTCCGGTGACGGGGCAAAGGTGAAAACCGATCTTTTCTCAGTCTTGAAAGGTTCGATGTGCTCATGTCAGTGGCTCTTCCAAATTACCGCGAGTGCAACCAAAGACATGGCAACAATCGCTAGGTTCTCAGGGGGCATTGTGATTCCGGCGGTTATGTAAGTCTCGAGCCAGTAGTTTATTTCGGTCATGGGGGAGTCCTTGTTTGATATCCATGACCCATTTAACCCTGACAAGGAAAAGATCTCTAGAATGGCCTATTCGTAATTTAAAAGGTATTTCCTTTAAAAACATAATGTTATTTAGTTTTCGATAGTTCATGGGAAGAACTAAATTTTTTAAAAACAGTTTTTTGAGCTGTGACGGATCTACGCAACCTTTGGAGCATTACCAATGCTCGAGAAGGAATTCGGCCACACCTAGGAATCAACCCAGGATAGTGTGTGTCTTTTTGGCACTCGCCTTCACAAAAGGTAAAATGTGTGCCACTATGGCAAACAGTGAGCGAAGACTCACAAGTAAAAATAGGATAGGCCAATAACGGCCACCCAAACTAACGAAAGGTCATCCTTGCTATAAGTAAAAAATGGTAGCAGGGGGCTGGGGAATATATATATGAAAACTATCAATAACTTTGGGAGAAAGGAGTCACGCATCGTCGCTAGAGTCGACGATGCAACTCAACAATTCATCAACGCAGCTGCGGAATTGTGTGGCATGAGCGTCAGTCAATTTTTGATAGACGCAGCCCGCGAGCGAGCACAGGTCGTGACAGAGCAGATGACAAAGATACATGTATCTCTCGATACATCGAATCGAATGTTAGAAGCCTTAGACCGTCCTGTCTCTCTCAGCGCAAGCACAATTGCAAAAGCTAAGAGATACAAGGATATAATCAATGAAAATCGAAACAATCACGAAACAGCATGACCGCAAAAATTTTGACTGCGGTCATGAGGAACTCAATAATTATTTAAGAAGTACAGCGCGCCAGTCAGATACCAAGCGATCAACAAGGACTTGGGTCTTGGTAGACGACGACGTTCCCACTGCCATTCTAGGGTACATCACCCTCGTTCCCAGCGAACAAAATTTTCCCGAAGACTCTAAAGCCGCAAGAAAATTCGGGAAAAATGTTCCGATTTATCGTCTTGCTAAGCTAGCAGTAGAAAAAAACCAATCCGGTAATGGTTTCGGCCATCTCTTGCTAACTCACGCCATCCATTTAGCCGTCATTGCGTCAGAAAGCGTCGGCGGTACGGGAGTGGTTTTTGACTGCAAAAATAGTGATGTTGTCGGTTTTTATATGAGATACACCGAGCATTTCATGTCAATTAGTGATGATGGGTTAACACTCTGGCTGCCAATTACTGTCTGCGCCAAAATTGTTAATTGTTAAAGTGGTTAAAAAAGACAAGCAGTCTGCGCATTCAGCATCGAAAGCAATTGGGGCTTAACGCCCCAGATATCGACTTTAGCGAAACCGCTGTTTTTACTGCTTCGAATTAATCTCTTTATAAGCGAGAAATTTACCGCGCATTTCATCTCTCTTTAAATATGCATGCCCCTAAGGAAGCGCTGATCAAATCGTGATTCACTTCCAGAATGAGGTTCACTCAAATTTCAGCAATATTCTTGGCCAATTTAAGCGCCAGAATCATTAAATGTCCTGATTTCAAGCTATAAAAGCCTTTTACGGCCGAAGTTCGGCCTTTAAGGCCTATATCAGGTGCTTTGAGACGGATTTATCCTGCGAGCGAGTATAAGATTGCCCAGAGCGAACAACGTAAACAGCTGCGCCGTGTTCTTTAACAGCCCCCGGTAACGCACTTTCCGATGCCGGAATAGATTCTTGATCACGTGGAAGGGATGCTCCACCTTGGCGCGGATCTGGGCTTTGGCTCGCTCGAACTGGGTCACCAGGTTTTTGCGCGGACCCTCTGCCATCTTCTTCAGCTTGCCGCGCTTTTCGGCCACGTGCCAGGTAAAATTTTTATCCTTAAACTCGTCGCGCTTGGCAACGCCGGTATAGCCCGCATCCGCATACGCCTCGGTTTCATCACCGTGCAACAGGTGTTCGGACTCGGTGATATCCGCCACATTGGCGGCTGTACCCGTCAAGCTGTGAACCAAACCAGAATCGGCATCTGTGCCAATATGCGCTTTCATGCCGAAGTACCATTCGTTGCCTTTTCTGGTCTGATGCATTTCTGGCGGTCCGACGATTCGGTCCCGCGCTTTCGCTTTGTTCTTGGTCGAGGGCGGTGCCGCGATAATAGTGGCATCGACGATGGTGCCCTCGCGCATGAGCATGCCGCGGTCGGCCAAGTGGCCGTTGATCTGCTCGAAAATCACCTGGGTTAAGGCCTGCTTTTCGAGTAAGTGGCGGAACTTCAACAGCGTTGTGGCATCAGGGACCGATTCCACAGCCAGGTCAATCCCCACAAAATTGCGCAGCGCCTGACTGTCATAGATGGCGTCTTCCAGTGCTTCGTCCGCCAGGGCGTACCACTGCTGCACAAAGTACATCCGCAGCATGCGCTTTAAAGGTATTGGGGGACGGCCTCGTTTGCCGCGAGAATCAGGATAGTAGTACGGTGATAGCGCTTTCAGTAGCCTCGACCAGGGCACGGTCTGCTCCATTTCTGCCAAAAACCGCTCGCGGCGGGTTGTCTTTTTCTTGGCGGCAAATTCTGCCTGGGCGAAACTCGTTTGCTTCATGACAGTCTCTGGCTATTCCTGCGGATGAGCTACTATTTTACTCAACCGGCAACGTGAAGGGAATAAATCAGTGTTTCCCTAAGTCTAGGGGACGGGCGTTTTACAGAATGCAGATTATGCGCATCGCACATACTTGGAGAGAAGAGTCAGCCTAAACTCCAAGAAGCCCCAGAAATCCTCTTAGACAAAATATGCTCAACTCGTTGCCTTAACGGCGTTTATCGGGGAGGTGCTCAATGATTTTATCAAGACGTTGGTTAATGCCTGATACCAGATAATGAATCCATAGCATGCAGATTGAGGCAAAGAACATGATCAAACCGAGCTTAATCGAATAAGCGTATCCGAACCAAAATCCTGGGAACAAAAGCCAGAAAAAAACTCCGCCGACCTCGGGATCTAGACGTCCAAACTGCCGTTTTCTAATCTCTGGTTCGTGATCCATGACCGGATTTCCTAGTAATGCGACGTTGCGTTGCCTGGGATTAATTTTATGTCTGCAGTGTAGCCAATCAACTCCGGGCCCGCTTTGGACAACCTATCAAAACCGTTACTCAGGTGCTCTTGGCCACCCGAGGTATCTGTTGTGGTTCAATGAAACCAGTCACCAACTTCGGCGATGATATCACCGCTACAATGCAGGGGGCTTGCAAGCCCACTTGGGTTCTTGCCGGCAGCAGCTGGGTTGTCGTTCATAACTTTTATGTGCATAAAAAAGATTGTCCTTATGCTTTTTTGGTATTTATAGAATCCTCTGTTATCATATATGATACCTTCAAGAGATGGGAAGTTGAGCGATGGCATGGGACATAAATTTTCCTGATTACCCATAAACCTCAGCCAGTTTCAAAAGCCTTATTGGCATAGGCGGTGTTCTAACGGCAATGAAACAAAATCGCGGCAACATCCTGTCCAGCTCAAAACGCCGGTTGAAGCGATAACAGAACTCCGCCAGGTAGCGCGGCAGGTGTCTGTGATTAATTGCAGGGTAAGCCCCTCTCAGGCTGTTCTTCACATGCCCGATCATCGTGTTGACCCAGGTAAATTCTACCAATGAGACACAGGCTGGCCCACCACCCGTTACAATGCTTGTATGCTGGCACCCCGCTTTTTTAACAGCAGAAAAACATGCCAACCCATCGGATACGACTTGGCACCCTGGCTCAAGATGCTGTTTGGCCCACCGCTCAATCTCTTTCGAACGAAAGCCTTTAACAACATTCATATTCATGTGGATCGGATGCCCGTCTTCATTAACGGAAACCGCGACGACAAAGGGCGTCTTATTGGGCGATCCTCGGCCTGATTTTCCGCCATGGCGCTCACCGCCCCAATAAACATCATCCAGTTGAATTACACCGGATAGCACCTTGCTGTCGTCACGTTCTTTCATGACCTGCATGATTTTGTGCTTGAGGCTCCAGGCGGCGTTGTAAGAAACACCGAGCTGCCGGTGTAATGACAGAGCTGAGAGCCCCGTTTTTGCCTGCGTCAGCAGGTATATCGCCAAGAACCAGGTTGCCAGAGGCAATTTGGTCGCCTCAAAAATGGTGCCGCTAATCAGCGAGTGTTGATGGTGGCAATGATTGCACTGGTAGAGAGCACGAGTCTTTAGAGTGCAATGACTTTTTCCCCCGCATTGAGGGCAGACATAGCCTTGAGGCCAGCGTAATTGAAACAGGGTGTTACGGCACTGCTCTTCGGTACCGTAATCCCTCATGAGTTCTATTAAGCTGTAGCCTTTTTGAAATTGAATTTTGTTTTTCATAATGCAACCCTCGCTCATTCCTGCTACTCGTAAGTATAGGCACGAAGTGTTGGCTGAGCTTGAGGGGTAATCAGGTAAATTTTTACGGAGATGTGGAAGCCGACATTCTTGAAATGCCGGAAAAGATCCAGGCCCGGATGATCCGAATCCTGGAAATGATTGAAAAGCATGGCGCCAACCTGGGCGAGCCACACACGAAGCCTATGGGCAACGGACTTTTTGAGATCCGGGCCAAGGCAAAGGAAGGCATCGGGCGAGGGTTTTTCTGCTACCAAGACGGTGAAGCCATTATGGTGCTTCACGTCTTTGTGAAGAAAGACCAGAAAACACCTAAAAAAGATCTGGAGCTTGCAAAAAATCGACTCCAGGAGGTGAAAAAAGATGAGTCTGACAGCACTTAAAAAAGAAGCATTCAAAAACGAAGCCGTGCGCGAGGAATACGACCGACTGGCTGGTGAGTTCGAATTCATTGATCAGCTAATCACCATGCGATCCAACGCGGGACTGACACAGGATGAACTGGCAAAGCGGATCGGAACCGCGAAAAGCAATATTTCTAGGCTTGAGCGTGGTCGTAGCAATCCCAGCTGGGGAACCCTGAAAAAATACGCAATGGCCTGCGGCTATCGAGTGAAACTAGAAGCAGTCGAGGATATGAAAACGGTCAACGCATGACGGTTTCTTGAAATAATGCACCACCACGGCGACGGTGAGTCGAAAGATTTTAGCCGGGCGGCTAGGTGGCTACGGAAAACGGCTGAACAGGATCATGAAGAGGTAGCGTAGAATTAAAACCGCCAGGGTGTTGGGCGGCACCCTCGGTTTACCATAACGGCCTTCTTATGCGCAGTCGGTAATCAGCAGCAGGCGTGTTGGAATGCAAATACGCCTGCAGGCGGTAAGGAGAGATTACTGGTCGTTGTCTCGGCCTTGCTCTCGGCACCGTTGGCAAAGGCCTAGATAGTAAAGAATGTCGTCGCAGGATTCTTTGACTTCGAAGCCTTGGCTCGAACCCTCGATATAGACCACTGATTTCAACATATCGTTTTGACTGCTTTCGACTTCTTCAAAAGCTGTGACGGTGTCGGCGCGAAGATGAAGTTCTTGTCCAATGGTGGTTCGTAGCTGAATGAACTCTCGGTTAATGAAGCTATAGTCAGCGGTGCTCATTAAAGCGTTTCCTCCCGTTCAAATTCCCCCGTCTAGGATCGGCGAGTGTTGTCATTAAAAAAGTAAACGACAACGTCCCAACCGGCAAGGGCACTGTCCAGACCTAACGCGGCTCCGCCCAGAATATTTAATGTTGACAGCGAACGGGTGGAAATACCAGAAATCAGCAATGGAATTCTGCAGGTTAAGCCGTGCCGGGCTATGCTGGAACGAGATAAGGTAGGAGAAATTATGAAACGGTACCTGATTGCTGGGGTGTTGTGGGGGCTCGCCGGAATCCCACTGGCCGATGCCCTTGAGAAACCCATTCCCTACATCTATTGGGATGAATCCGTCAATCTAGATGCTCGTAAGACCCAACTGAAGCACATTACTTTTTTTTGGCAGGATAGCGGTAAAGGCCTCCGCGAACCTTCGCCGAAGCTGCTGGATTGGTACCAGCGGGAGGAGGCGTTCTACCGGGACCACTTCTTTGAGGATACTGAAGAGGCAGGTCCCAGGGTCTATAGTTTCCTGCGCAGCGAGGAGTTTTCTCACGTTCAGATGTACTACGCCACCCAACGGATTGAAAATATCCTGGGGATGATAGCCAGCACCCAAAAGGAGAGGGACAGTAAGAAGGAGCTGCTTGCTTGGATCGCCCTAACCGCCGAGACACAGCGCTGTCAGGAGCTGATTGAGTTCGCGGATCATTTGCTGCGGGTTAAGGAGATCGGCGCAAGCACCCAACAGTCCATTAAGGAATTCTGCCGTTTCGCCCCCCTCCGGCTTCATCGCAGCGTTATCTTGCCTTTTTACCAGCAGATGTATCTACAGTAGTCACGAATCATCGGGGACCGACGAGCGTTACCCGTCGGTCTCTACACCAAGGTTGGAGGTTGAGATAGAGGTAGAGTAATCAACAAGGAGTCTACGAGGTAAGGGCCTCAGTGGCCCCGTCTTGAACCTTATACCTTTATTAAGAGGCGGGTTACTCTTTTTTCAGGCGGTTGAGTGAGGCATTCAGGGTGGTTCTGGCCACGCCAAAGTGTTCGGCCACCTCTTTTTTCGTGATGTTCGGGTCTAACAGCATGGCTTCCGCTTTCTTTACATCGGCGTCTGACATGGCTGGCTTCCGGCCTCCTTTCCGACCTCGGGCCCGAGCTGCCTTCAATCCAGCGATGGTCCGCTCCCGGATCAGGTCATGCTCGAACTCAGCCAGGGCACCAAATATATGAAACACCAAACGACCGCCTGAACTGGTGGTATCGATGGATTCCGTCAGTGACTTGAAACCGATTTCCCGATCATGAAGATCTTGGACGATCTCCACCAGGTCTTTTAGTGACCGGGCCAGCCGATCAAGTTTCCAGACAACCAGAACATCGCCTTTTCGGAGAGTACGCAGGCACTGCGACAGCTCAGGTCGTTCTCGGGCCTTGCCGGTAAACTTTTCCTGAAAAATTTGCTCGCATCCTGCTTTCTCTAAAGCATCCACCTGGAGTACCGCATTTTGATCCTGAGTGCTGACACGCGCATAACTTATGATCATAAAAGGTACCTTTTGTGGTCATAGATTGTTGTACGTGATTATTGATCATTAAACAAGGTAAAAGCCTGTCGTTTTCAGAAGATGATTGCACGGACTATCAGTAGTCAGCTGCACTGAGTACTCAAGCCTTTATGTAACGATGACGATCCGAAAGTTTTAGCTCTACGGTGAGTGTTCATTCAATTCAGGCGGCATCAATAGTCACAATAGAGTACACCTCAAGGTTACTTTTCAATGTTACATGCTAAAGTGTCACTATAGGGTTTCTAATTGGCATTAGTGACAGTATCATCACCATATCCACCCTAATGTGACAATTGAGCGGAAAACTATGTCTCGTATCGGATATGCGCGTGTTAGCAGTGCCAGCCAGGATCTCGACATTCAAATCGATAAGTTGGCCGCGGCAGGTTGTGAGGTTATTCGGTCTGAAACCGGATCAGGCGCTTCGCGGGACGGGAGAATCGAGCTGAATACCGTACTGGAGTTTCTACGCAAGGATGATGAGCTTGTTGTACACCGGCTAGACCGTCTTGGTCGCTCTACGCGCGATGTGCTGAACCTGGTCCACGAGTTGGACACCAGAGGTGCTTCGTTACGAGTTCTTGAACCGGATATCACAACCAAAGGTGAAATGGGTCGTATGGTGATCACTGTTCTTGGCATGGTTGCGGACATGGAGCTGAAGTTTATTAAGGACCGGCAACGCGCCGGAATTGAGGTAGCGAAGACTAAAGGCACCTATAAAGGTCGCCAAAAAAATGTTGATGACGCCGAGATTCAAAAGCGTGTCGAAAATGGAGAAACCAAGGCCCAGATTGCCAGAGATTTGGGAGTCTCACGAATGACCGTTTATCGGGCTCTCAACAAATAGAGTTTTGTTTGGCTCAATCGCGGCCATCTGCGGTCAAATTTGACCGCCCACAGTAGGTTGGATTTTCGAGTGGATAAGGGGATACCCCAGAGTTGTGGGCGCGCCCACAACTGGAGATAGCATTGTCTGGCCAGGGTGACAGTCAAATTTGACCGCTCCACACCCCACCTGAGACTGCCAATTCGGCCGTTGCAGTCGGCGTGATGAAGCTGTGTTGATTCCATCGACATTGCTTCAATCTATGTCGATTTAATGACGTTTTATCGACATAGATCATCGTTTCAAAGCTGAGTTGGCGAAAAAAAGGCGGAACAACCACCGTCATGTATAGTTTTCTCAATTTTCTATACATATTCGTGCCGACATATATAGAACATTGGCCTTTATACATACATAACTTCCAACTAGGGTGACGGTCACATTTGACCGCCCATAGCAGGCTGGGATTTTGGCTGGACAAGGGAATACCCCGGAGTTGTGGACGCGTCCACAGATGGAGATCGCGTTGTCTGGCCAGGGTGACGGTCAAATTTGACCGCCCATTGCAGGCTGGGGTTTCGGGTGAAAAAATAATTAAGTTGGTAACAAATTCGCCCTTAAGATATTTCGTAGATGCGCTTAGTAGCCTTTAGTAATTTATCCTACTAATACAGGGTTTTCTTTAACGCCCCAGAGTTGTGGCCGCGGCCACAGATTGAGAAAACATTATCTGGACAGGGTGACGGTCAAATTTGACCATCGATAGCAGGCTGGGTTTTCGGATGGACAGGGGGAATCCGGGATTTGTGGGCGCGCCCACAACTGGAGATAGCGGTGTCTGACCAGGGTGACGGTCAAATTTGACCGCTCCGCACCCCACCTGAAACTGCCAATTCGGCCGTTGCAGTCGGCGTGATGAAGCTGTGTTGATTCCATCGACATAGGTCATCGTTCCAAAGCTGAGTTGGCGAAAAAAAGCGGAACAACCACCGTCATGTATAGTTTTCTCAATTTTCTATGCATATCCGTGCCGACATATATAGAATATTGGCTTTTATACATACAGAACTATCGACACCTATAGAAAACAGCCAAACCGAGACAATCACGATGCCAGACCTGAAACCACTGCCTCTTAAGAATATCGAGCATTATGAAAGCCGTGCCGTGCTGAAAAAGACCGCAGAAGCTCACCGCTACCTGGCTGAACTCAAAGGCGTTGCCGCCACAATTCCGAACGAAATTATCCTGATTAACACGCTGACACTGCAAGAAGCTAAGGACAGTTCTGAAATTGAGAACATCGTGACAACACACGATGAAATATACAAAGCAAACCTGTTTACGGAAGCGGTTGCCAACCCTGCTACGAAAGAGGTCCAAGATTACGCCCATGCTTTGCAGGAAGGCTTCCGGGTCGTCAAAGCACAAAAGTTGATTCGCTTACACGATATTCTCGACATGCAGCAGTATCTGGAAAAGAACAACGCTGGCTTTCGCAAGCTGCCAGGCACCGACCTGAAAAATGCTCGCACCGGCGAGACTGTTTATGCGCCTCCCCAAGAAGCGGCTGAAATTGAAGAGATGATGGGTAACCTGTTGACCTACATAAATGATGACGAACAATGTGATGCGGATGTTCTGGTTAAAATGGCCATCATTCATCACCAGTTCGAGAGCATTCACCCTTTTTACGACGGCAATGGTCGAACCGGGAGAATTCTGAACATCCTGTATCTGGTCGCCAAAGGCCTGCTAGACCTTCCTGTGCTTTACCTAAGCGGTTACATCATCCGCAGCAAAGGTGAATACTACTCGCAATTACAGGATGTTCGTGACACCGGCAACTGGGAGCCCTGGCTGCTGTATATACTGGAAGGCATATCTCAAACCGCACAAACAACCATTCAACTAATTCATAAAATCAGAACGCTGATGCAACAGTACAAGCATCGTATGAGAGATGAGTTACCAAAAATCTACCGCCAGGAATTGCTAAACAATCTATTCAGTCACCCCTATACCAAAATCGAGTTCGTCATGAATGAGCTGGGCGTCGGCCGCATCACAGCCACAAAATATCTGGACCAACTGGTTGAGCACGATTTTCTTCATAAGGAAAAAATCGGTCGCGCGAACTACTACATCAATCGGCCTTTATGTTCTTTGCTGATCGAACACGCCTGAAACTCTTAACCTCTTATTTGCTGGAACCACCATGACAGACAACGACATCTGACAGTCACCTCATTCTGTGTGCGCGCACACAACTGGAGATGGCGCTGTCTAACCCGGATGACGGTCAAATTTGACCGCCCATAGTAGGCTGGGATTTCGGGTGAGTAGGGGAAACCCAAGAGTTGTGGACGCGTCCACAGATGGGGAAAGCGTTGTCTGGCCAGGGTGACGGTCAAATTTGACCGTCGATAGCAGGATAAATTTTGGGTAAACAGGGGAAGCCCCAGGGTTGTGGGCGCGCCCACAACCTAGCTCCACCTCGGCAACTGTGACCTGGACGGTCAAATTTGACCGTCGATAGCAGGATGGGATTTTGGGTGAATAAGAGGATACCCCCGAGTTGTGGTCGCGACCACAGATAGAGAAAGCATTGTCTGGCTAGGGTGCCGGTCAAATTTGACCGCGCCATGCCCCGCTTCCAACTGCCGATTCTCCATCCACCGCCTTCTGTGTGCGCGCACACAAATTGCTTTCGCCCTGCCGGCTACCACTTTTTGCCTCCCAATCCCTGCGCTCTTCGGTCAAATTTGACCGCTACTGGCGACCCCCACCCTTCACGGTCAGTTTTTACAGGCACAAGCTTTCTTAAAGTAACTTTTTTCGTAGCTACAGATAGTGTGTCGACGACCAAGCCGCCGAGCTGAAAGAGCGAATCAATGCCGGTACCGAGAAACTGGACGCTGCCCGGGCCGGGCAGCAGGAAGCCGAACGAGCCGCCGCCGTTGCAGCGTCAGAAGTGAAAGCGGAAACGCGCAGAGCCGATCAGGCCGAAAAACGGGAAACCGCTACGGCTGCAAACCTTCAAGACCAGATAGCGGAGCTGAAAAAAGAGGTTGCCAGCGTTCGGGAAGAAGCAAAAACGGCCCGCCTGGCCACGGCTGGCGAGGCTGAAAAATGGCGCGAAACTGTGGCTCTGGAGCACAAGCGAAACGCGGAATTACAGAGCGAACGCGACAATCTAGCCGAACGCCTGGCGGCGCTGGAAGCTACAGAAAAGGGGCCACACCGGCTGTAACCCCTTCGGTTAGTGGCCTCAGGCCACAGTCGCCTCCTTGTCCTCCAGCGTCAGCTCCACGTGGAAGTGCGCCGGACCGGTCAGGTTGACCAAGGCGTCGAGGCCAAACTTGTTGATGCGGCCGTTCAGCAGGTCGTTCAGGCGGGGCTGGGTGATACCCAGGCGCTGCGCCGCCTCTTTCTGAGTGACGTTCCACTCCTTCACGCGCCTGGTGATCTGAATCATCAGCTCGGAGCGCAGGCGCATGTTCAGGGCTTCTTCAGGGGTGTCTTCAATCGCATCCCACACACTTTCGAATCGTTCGTTTGCCATGTCTGTCACCTGGTTAGGTTCCATGTAGTTCTGTTGGGTCTTTCGTTGCTGTCTTGGTTTCTAGTCTGGGATCTCGCTGTAACGTTTCTTGCCGATCTCGATGTCTTGCTTGTCGGTCTTCTGGCTTTTCTTCTGGAAGCAATGAAGCACGTAGATCGCATTACCGCGGTTAGCGACGTAGAAGACCCGAAAAGCGCCATCGTCCTCGCGGATCTTGATCTCCACTACACCGCGCCCCACGGATGGCATAGGCCGGTAGTGAGTCGGGTCCTCACCAGTCTGGGTCCTGTCCAGCTGGTAGCCCGCTTCTCGGCGCGCCTCGCCAGGGAAGTCTCGCAGGCTGGCCAGCGCATCCCCGAGGAACTCCAGGGGCTTCTTTCCTCTCGACATCGGCAGCTCCTGAGATCGTCTACCCGGAATAGTATATCAGCATTGATATAAAGCAAGAGCGCTGAAACATAATGAGGGTTGGCAGACAAACGTGAAAAATTCCCCAAAAACGGTCCTAACTTACTTGGGCAGAGAGCAAATATCGTTCAAATAGAGATGCTTATTTTTCACTCACCTGTTAATAACTATCTCGCTAGTGTCCCTTAACAAAAATCCGTATAGATAATTATTCCGTCCTGTATAATCTGACAAACAGACACAGGAGATGTGCTCATGGCGCGGATAGCTAGACCCCTTGAAGTAAGTGACTCTGAGCGAGAGGAGTTGGAGTCGTGGTTGCGGCGACAACGCATGCCTGCGGCTGAACAGTTGCGAGCGCGCATCATTCTGCTAAGTACTGAAGGCCTTCCAGGCAGGGTGGTCGGTGACCGCGTTGGGGTGACCTCCGAAACGGTGAGTAAGTGGCGAAACCGTTTTAAGGCGCGCCGGGTTGCAGGCCTGACTGATGCGCCCAGAACCGGTCGGCCTCGAACCATAAATGATCAAAAAGTTACTGATTTAATTAATAAAACGCTCAGGGAAAAGCCAAAAAATGCCACCCACTGGTCGACGAAGCTGATGGCAAAAGAGGCCGGATTGAGCGCTATGTCGGTGAGTCGAATCTGGAGGGCTTTTGGTTTGAAGCCGCATCGCCATGATACGTTCAAGCTGTCTACCGATCCCCATTTTGTAGCCAAGGTTCACGATATCGTTGGCTTGTACATGAACCCACCAACGAAGGCGTTGGTGCTGTGTGTCGATGAGAAAAGTCAGATACAAGCTATCAATCGAACTCAGCCAGCGCTGCCCCTGTCCTTCGGGCACACAGAAACCAGAACACATGATTACGTCCGACATGGCACCACGACGCTGTTCGCGGCACTTGATATAGCGACCGGGGAAGTGATCGGCAGACTTCATCGCCGACACCGTGCAACGGAATTCCTGGCCTTTTTAAAAGAGATTGATCGCGCCGTCCCACACGATTTGGACGTTCATCTAGTCATGGACAATTACGGGACACACAAAACGGCAAAGGTGCGCGCCTGGTTTGCCGCGAGGCCGCGCTATCACGTGCATTTCACGCCGACTTCAGCATCCTGGATCAATCAAGTCGAGCGGTTCTTTGGGCTGATTTCAGAGCGCTGGATTAAACGAAATTCACATCGCAGCACACGTGAGCTTGAGAGCTCGATCAAAGACTATCTGAAGATTTACAATGACGACCCGAAACCCTTTGAATGGCATAAATCTGCCGACCAGATTATTGAGTCAATCGCCAGATTATCAGACAAACTCAATAAACAAACGGACTTCTGTTAAGGGACACTAGGTTAGGAGACGCTCAATGAATAGCACCGCAGATGACGGACGACTTGTGCTGGTGGCAACCACCTGGGTACAAACCATGAGCAGCGCGGCTATGTTGCTGGTTCCCACACTGGCGCCACAGATAGCCGCCACCTTCGGCATATCGACCGGGCTGGTGGGGCTGCAGATCAGCTTGCTTTACGGGGTAGCGATGCTGTCTTCAATGCAGGCGGGCGCACTGACCCGCCGGGTCGGGGCCTGTCGGGCAAGCCAGTTCGCTATGGCCTTAGTTTCTGGCGCCTGCATGATCGCGCTTGCTGGCACGTCCACAGCGCTGCTGTCGGCCACGGTGTTATTCGGGATCGCCTACGGCCTGACCAACCCGGCGGCCGCACAGCTCTTGGCGCGCTTTACGCTGAGCCGAAATCGCAACATGGTCTACTCGATCAAACAGTCCGGCGTTCCGTTAGGCGGCATCCTCGTAGGCATCGCGGCACCGCCCCTGGCACAGGCCTGGAGTTGGCACGCGGCGTTCCTTGTGCTGGGAGTGACGACGCTGGCCACGTCGTTAGCACTGCAGTTCCGCCGCCGTTTCTGGGATAACGACCGCGACCCCGACGCCCGGCTGCAGGGTATGGGCAGCCTTAAAGTGCTTTACCGCCGACCGCCGATTCTCTGGCTGGGCCTGGGGGGGTTATTTTTGGCCGCAGCCCAACTCTCGCTGCTGAGTTTTGCCATAGCCTTCATGGTGGAGGAGTTATTGATCGCGCTAGTCACTGCGGGGATCATCATGTCTGTGGTTCATGCTGCAGGTGTGTTCGGGCGTATCGGCTGGGGTCTGCTTGCCGATCGGGTGGGAAGGAGTGTACCGGTGCTCTATTGTCTTGCGCTTGCCATGGCGGGTCTTTTTACAAGTATCGCGCTGCTGGGTACGTCCATGCCTCAGTGGCTTGTGATTGTTCTTTTGGTGGCCGCCGGTCTGACGGCCATTGGCTGGAATGGCGTCTATTTGGCTGAGGTGGCTCGCAGAAGCCCTCAACCCGAGGTTGGGGAGGCCACGGCCGCAGTACTGGTGCTCACCTATATGGGCGTATTGTGTGGCCCCGCACTGTTCAGTCTGATTGTAGGATTGAGTGGGAGCTATGCGATCGGGTTTCTGCTCCCTGCGGTGGCGGCAGTGCTCGCCACTTTCTGCTTGCTCGCCTGTACTCGTGTTAGTGAAATGGCGGTAAATCAGAGCATGAGTAGGCGGTCACCATGATGGGCTAACGTTTGCTGGTACCGCTCCAGGTTTCGGGCCATTCGCTCCATCGGACCCGCTATCGCCAGCCCCAGCGTCTCGCCATAGGCCTTGCGGACAACTGCAACGGCAAGCACATCGTCGACGTTCTCGCCACGCGTTACAAAGTAGCCGCGCTTGCGGCTCACCTTGATGTCTTCCAGGAGCCGTTCACGATCGGTAAGCGTATTTTCAGTGACGGGGAGGAGAGTCAAACGCTCAAGCAGGGCCTCCAGCCGTCCGTCTGGCAGCTGTCCCAACATGGCCTTCCCGATAGCGCTGGAGTACAACGGTTTAGTATCACCCGGCCGAGCGGCGTAGCGTACCGTATGGGTGCCATCGATGACTTCCAGATAGACCACCTCGGCGCCTTGATGCTTGCCCAGTATTACCGTTTCGCCAAGTGCATCGCGGAGATCGTAGAGTACAGGGGAAACACTTTCAAGCAAGGGGTCATGAGCTGTGACGGCTTGCGCCACCTGTAACAGCCGCTTCGTGGGATACACCCGCTTCTTTTCCTCCAGCACGTAGACATAGCCTAAGGATTGCAAAGTCTTGACGAGGGCGTGACAACTA
Source organism: Marinobacter sp. M3C (assembly GCF_023311895.1). Classification (GTDB taxonomy): domain Bacteria; phylum Pseudomonadota; class Gammaproteobacteria; order Pseudomonadales; family Oleiphilaceae; genus Marinobacter. Next base: position 188,585 of record NZ_CP092285.1, on the reverse strand, counting down.
CTGACGGGTGCATTGATACGTTTGGCCAAGTCCGTCAGCGATAGAGGAGTCTGGGCCTCGGCAAAGGCCTCGAAGAGCCTCAATGTCCGCGCCGCTGTGCGTACGTTCTCGGGTCCGCGCTCCAGCGACTCTCCGCCTGACCTAGGGTTACTTTTCATAATATTTGGGTCCATCTGTGTGTTCAGAAACTGCTCTAACTACTAAGCATAAACTGGATTTAGTAGCGCGCCGGTGGTTCATAGTGTGAGGTATAACAGGCCTGAAAGCGCATTATATTCACTACTCGGAAAAACATTTCATCTTTCTGAAAAATAATGCTAACGTCGAGTTGGTAGTAAGAACAATTACTCGCCAGAACGCTACGATGCCAACAGGAGAATAACAATGGCACTAACAATCAAAGGCCCGACTACCAAATGGCTGAAAACTCTTATCTCCGGTGCTGCGAGTGTCCTCGCTGCCGGCATGCTACCACTCTACGCAAGCGCTCAACCCCAGCTCGCCATGGGCGGCACCCACAGTGGCTCGGCATTTTACTCTTACCAAGTCACCGTACTTTCGGACTGGATTAAAAACATCGACGGCCTCGATATAAGCATCCAAGAACTTGGCGGGGCCACTGCCTCCACTCAGGCGTTGCTTCGTGATGAAGTGGACATGGGGATCTCGGTAACGTCAGCCGACCACAATGCGATAAACGGTGAGGGCGATTTCCGCCAACCCACAAACAACCTCCGAACCCTGTATTTCTTTGCTCCACTTCCCCTGAACTGGGTGGTGTCGGCTGATTCCGATATTAAAAGCGTCGCCGACCTCGCCGGCCAAGACTTGAATCCCGGCGGCCGAGGCACCGCGACCGAAGGCGAGACCCAAACCGTTCTGGAAATTCTCGGTATTGAACCCAACTACTTTCGTGCCGGCGGCAGCGATGCGCTGGACGCCTATCAGAACCGGAATCTCGACGCGTTCGTTAAGTCCGGCCTCCATCCGGAGGGCTACATCCAGCAGGCGCACTCCTCGAGGCCCGTACGCGTTTTATCGATGACCCAAGATCAGGCACAACAGGTTGCGAATGCGCGCCCCTACTTCAGCGTCGGGAAGGTCGATGTCGGCGGACATTATGGTGAGCAGGCGAACTCCTTGGTTACCGTTCAGACCGCAATCGGGATCAACACCACACCTGACCTTAGCGAGGAAACTGCATACAACATAGTCAAGCGAGCATTCTCCGAGGCAGGCATCCAGGCCGCTGCCGTTGGGTATGCGCCTGCGGCTCAAATCGATCCGGTGCAGCTCACGCTCGACGCTAGCGTTGCGCCACTCCACGCCGGAGTTGTTCGCTATCTGAAGGAGCAGGGCCACGAGGTCCCCGAACGTCTGATCCCACCCGAGTACTCCGAATAACCGCCTCCTGAGGGGTAGTGGCGGCGGCCAGGGGCGCAGATTATGCACTGCCGCTGGCAGTCGGCTGCGAGCGAATATTCCTGAAATTGGGAGAGTAGCGAATGAGTTCTGATGAGCCGGTGGGTCATCTTCGTAGCTTCAGTGGGTTTGCCGGGTGGCTGATCGGCGGGCTTGCAGTGGCGTGGATTGCATTCCATATCGTCACGGCCGGCGTGGGCATGTTACCCAACTATCAACAACGCGCCGTTCACTTGGGGGGCGCTCTGTTTTTTGTATTTCTCCTCTACCAAGGGAGCCCTCGTTTCCCTAAGCTCCAGCTTCTGTTGGTCGACCTGCCCTGCGCATGTGCATGTTTGGTCCTACTGGGCTATGTCTTTGTCAATTACGACGCCATTGTAATGACCAACTGGTTCATTAATGAAGCTGTGGAGAAGGTATTTGGCGTCACCTTGTTTATTCTGTTGCTGGAGGCTGTCCGTCGAACTTTGGGTTGGCTTTTTGTAGGCCTGATCCTCAGTTTCTGTGTTTATGCCTATTTTGGCCCGTACTTCCCAGGTCCTCTTGGCCATCGGGGCCTTTCACTGGACCGTATGATTTACGTCTTTTACATGGGGAGCAACGGCATACTGGGTACACTCATGGGAATTTCAGCGACTGTCGTTGCTCTGTTTCTTATCCTGGGTGCACTACTCAACACCAGCGGCGCCGGCGACACCTTCATCCGGATTGCCATGCGTCTCGGGGGCCGCATGCGCGGCGGATCGGGGATGGTGGCAGTGATCGGTAGCGCGTTCATGGGGATGATCAACGGCAGTACGGTGGCCAACGTTGCCAGTACCGGTGTGCTTACCATTCCCCTCATGCGTCGGCTCGGATTCAATCGCAACCTGGCGGGCTCCGTTGAAGCAGTAGCATCGACCGGTGGGCAGATCATGCCCCCTATAATGGGCCCCGGCGCTTTCCTCATGGCGGAACTATTGGGGATTGGTTATCTCGATGTTGCCAAAGCCGCCCTTGTCCCATCGCTAATGTTCTTCACGGCGCTGTTGCTAGGGGTCTACTTAATGGCCCGGCGTTACAATCTCGAAGCGTTGCCGACTGAACTGATCCCGACTCGACGGGAAGCCTATAATCTCTGGGCGATGACCAATCTGCTTGTGCCGATCGCTGTTTTGCTATTCTTTATTCTTCAGCGTTACACAATACAATTGGCAGTATTCTGGTCGATCATGTCCCTTCTTGCGATGATGATTACCTCCGCGCTGTTCTGGCGCAGCCCGCTCGAAACCAACTTTAGCGATCCTGCTAAAGCGAAGACCGACTTTGATACCCGTGAGGACATACCTCCACGAAAAGAACGAGACAATGCGCCCTTCGTCCGTCTCGCGGGTGTTACAAAGTCGACCTACCGCGGCCTTTATCAGGCCGCGGTGAGCGTGGTTTACATTGCCATGATAATCGCTGCCGCCCAGATTATGGTTTCCGTCATCAACCTGACCGGCTTGGCGGTGACATTTTCACAAATAATTCTTTCGGTCGGTGGTCACTATGTGATCCTATCCCTGATTCTCACTATGCTGCTGGCCATCATTCTGGGCATGGGGATGCCCACTCCTGCCGCCTATGCCGTTGGTGCCGCTGTACTGGCGCCACCACTGCTGGAACTTGGCTTCGATCGCCTTCCGGCGCATCTCTTCCTGTACTTCTTCGCCAGTGCCTCGGCCATTACGCCACCGGTGGCGGCAGGCATTTTCGCGGCCATCGCTATCAGCGGGGGTAGCTTCTTAGGCACGGCCCGGTATGCCCTGACGCTAGCTTGCAGTCTTTTTCTCATGCCCTTCCTCTTCATCCTGAATCCGGAACTCACCCTTGCCGGCAACCCCATAGACGTCCTCATCGCGGTTCTTACCGCCTTCGTGGGCATCGCCTTTCTGTCGGTCGCGGCCGTAGGCCACCTTTGGGGTAGCATGAGTCTACTATCGCGGTTGCTCGTAGGCATTGGCGCCATCGTAATGGCCGTTCCTGGCCTGCTGACAAATATTATCGGCATCACGGTGATTACGGCCGGCCTCGCGGCACACCGTTTCGGGCCCAGCGGAAAACGCAGAGTTCAAAAATGTGGGGCTACGGGCGATCGCGGGAGCAAGTCTCTTTAGGAAGAGGTCTGCTTAGACTGCAGGCGCCGCGGCGAAAGTTTGAGCTTTGGGAGTCAGATACATTCTGATGAGCCGAGTTGGTGTTGGCTCGAAGGAGTAGAAGCAAGAGTGGATGTCCAGCATGTCGGCCCTGGTAAAGCTGGCATGAGGGGATCATAAAGGCTCAACTCCCTGTGGGTCCGGTCTCGATCGGCTCCTTGTTACTCGGGCATGTGAGTGCCATTCAGGCTTGGCCCCATCGCCGGACCTAAGGAAGCGTTGAGCAATTTCCTAATGCCGCATCCGGGCTTCTTGCTATGCATAGAGCTGGGAGCGCGTTTGAACTCATTGGCCATGGCGTCGTCGTGCGCTCCATTGCCTGCATTCGAGGTTGCCAGCTTAAACGGAACCTTTGCGTGGCGTCATCCTATAAAATCCGATGATGGCGCCTTTTGCAGCATTTGGCGGGCGGGGGTAACGGGTGACAGGATACGGCGACCTGCATTTTTTACAAGGCAAGACGTATTGCCAAAGGTGAGCCGGCCAATTCTCCCGGCTCTCCCTCCGCTGGGGTTTTCACGCCCGTTGATTACGCTGCTCTGCCCGGCGACAGAGCAGCGCCTTGTCTGCATCCTCCCGCAGCTTCATCGCTGGCATCATTCCCGGCGTCATGATGATGGCCGTTTTTATGGCTTATATTTCTATCGGCTATGTTCGTATTAAATGTTGAAAACTGTCTGCCTTCACAAAATCCGCCATAAAATCAGAAGGTTGATTTATTTTTGATGAATGCTTATCGAACCATCGGAACCAGCCAAGATAGTGAGGTAGATATTCGGTGGCGACACCGTGGAAACGTTGAATCCAGCCCTTGAGCCGCTGATGGTAGTTGTTCACTCCTTGAATGTGGAAGACTGACGCTTTGACTCTTTCGCCAGCGCTGGCATTGAGCACCTTGTGCTCGAGATGGTGCTTTCGGGTCAACGTTTCAAAGGTCAGATGAGCGTCTGTACAGAGAACGATATCTCGGCTTAATAGGGGTAGCAGGTGAAGTGGTTGAATGGATGTGACCAGCCCAGTTAAGGAATAATACCCTGAACCTGGAGAACCTACATGATCACAAGAAAGCTGTACTCAAAAGAATTCCTGATTACCCATAAACCTCAGCCAGTTTCAAAAGCCTTATTGGCATAGGCGGTGTTCTAACGGCAATGAAACAAAATCGCGGCAACATCCTGTCCAGCTCAAAACGCCGGTTGAAGCGATAACAGAACTCCGCCAGGTAGCGCGGCAGGTGTCTGTGATTAATTGCAGGGTAAGCCCCTCTCAGGCTGTTCTTCACATGCCCGATCATCGTGTTGACCCAGGTAAATTCTACCAATGAGACACAGGCTGGCCCACCACCCGTTACAATGCTTGTATGCTGGCACCCCGCTTTTTTAACAGCAGAAAAACATGCCAACCCATCGGATACGACTTGGCACCCTGGCTCAAGATGCTGTTTGGCCCACCGCTCAATCTCTTTCGAACGAAAGCCTTTAACAACATTCATATTCATGTGGATCGGATGCCCGTCTTCATTAACGGAAACCGCGACGACAAAGGGCGTCTTATTGGGCGATCCTCGGCCTGATTTTCCGCCATGGCGCTCACCGCCCCAATAAACATCATCCAGTTGAATTACACCGGATAGCACCTTGCTGTCGTCACGTTCTTTCATGACCTGCATGATTTTGTGCTTGAGGCTCCAGGCGGCGTTGTAAGAAACACCGAGCTGCCGGTGTAATGACAGAGCTGAGAGCCCCGTTTTTGCCTGCGTCAGCAGGTATATCGCCAAGAACCAGGTTGCCAGAGGCAATTTGGTCGCCTCAAAAATGGTGCCGCTAATCAGCGAGTGTTGATGGTGGCAATGATTGCACTGGTAGAGAGCACGAGTCTTTAGAGTGCAATGACTTTTTCCCCCGCATTGAGGGCAGACATAGCCTTGAGGCCAGCGTAATTGAAACAGGGTGTTACGGCACTGCTCTTCGGTACCGTAATCCCTCATGAGTTCTATTAAGCTGTAGCCTTTTTGAAATTGAATTTTGTTTTTCATAATGCAACCCTCGCTCATTCCTGCTACTCGTAAGTATAGGCACGAAGTGTTGGCTGAGCTTGAGGGGTAATCAGGAAAGAATTTAAGCTGGACGCCATCAGCCTTGTGCTGGAGCAGGGGTATTCAAGAGCCCACGCGGCGCGCAGTCTGGAGATCAACCCAAACATGCTGGGGCGTTGGATAAAAGAGCATGAATCGGTCGATGGGCAGGCTTTCAGAGGGAACGGCAAACTGACCGCTGAACAGTTGGAAATTCGTCAGTTGCGAGAAGAAAATCGCCGTTTGAAAATGGAGAAAGACATCTTAAAAAAAGCGACGGTCTTCTTTGCCAAGGAAACGCATTAAAGTACGCGTTCATCACCCAGCATAAGAAGACCTGGCCAGTCGACGTAATGAGTCGGCTCTTGGGTGTCAGTCGCAATGCCTATTATCGGTACTGCCAACGTCAACGCGAACGGCTGCCGAATGTAGAGCACGAGGCGATGATTGAGGCTGTGAAGGAGGTCGCTCAAAGTAGCGACAAGAGCTATGGCTCCAGGCGGATGAAGCACGCTCTGAACGCTCTGGGCTATCCAGTAGGTCGGCGAAAGGCGCGGTCTCTAATGCGCGAGGCCGACGTTAAAGCCCGGTACCGGAGGAAGTTTAAAGTAACCACCAACAGCGACCATAAACAGCCGGTGTTCGACAACGTACTGGCACGAGACTTTAGCGCTGCTGAGCCTGATCAGGCGTACGTCGGTGACATCACTTATATCTGGACCCGAGAAGGCTGGCTGTATCTGGCGGTCTTCATCGATTTATTCAGCCGGCGGATAGTCGGTTGGAGCATGGGGTCACGGATGAACGCCAAGCTGGTGACAGACGCCCTGAACATGGCCATCTGGCAGCGGCAACCGAAACCCGGTTTAATCATCCATTCGGATCGAGGCTCTCAATATGCCAGCAACGCTTATCGGCGGTTGCTGTACGCAAACGGCTTCGTTGGTAGCATGAGCCGCAAAGGCGATTGCTGGGACACGCGGTCGCCGAAAGCTTTTTTGCGAGCTTGAAAAAGGAGCGTGTGCAGTGGCGAAGCGACCAGACGCGCACCGAGTCACAGCGGGACATTCTGGATTACGTTGTGATGTTTTATAACAGTCGACGGCTGCACTCTACGCTGGGTTATATCAGCCCGATGGGTTACGAAGCAGCCGCTGTTGAACTGAGGAAAGCAGCTTAACTGGGTTGTCACAAAGTGCTTGACCACTCCAGGTTGGCCCGGACCCGGTCCAGGTAATCGTTGACCGGCAGGATGCTTTTTCTGGGTTTGGCGGTTTCGTGACCGAAGGTGTGCGTCACATCGCTGCAGGTTTTGATCACCTTACGTTTTTGTTGCTCCTGGTCTTGCCATTGGCATTTCGCGGATCGTATAAAGAGCGCTTCATAGCGGTCGTCGGGGTAGTAACGGCGTTTACGATCGCACACTCGATTACGCTCGCGCTTTCCAGCCTGGGACATCTCAGCTTGCCCGCGGGACCGTTTGAGGTGTTGATTGCGGCGAGCGTTATTGTGGCGGCCGGAATGAACATACTCGGTGTCGGTCGCGGCTTTGCGTGGCCGGTAGCGTATGTTTTCGGCTTGCTTCATGGACTGGGTTTTGCGGGGGCGTTTAAGGAATTGGCAGCCGGTATTGCATTGAACTGGACAGATTTGCTCGCATTTAACTTAGGCGTGGAAATCGGGCAGGTCGCTTTCATCGCTGTTGTACTTCTGGGATTGGGAGCAATCGCGGACCCGCCCGGGAAAGAGAAGATTCTCGTTCCGCTTGGGTCGGCAGTTGCCGGTTTCGCTGGGGCGGTTTGGATATTGCAGCGCTTCTAGCGCGGCGATCCTTGAAAATCCAAGATCAGATTTACTTGACCACTACAGGTCGCGAAACAGTGCAGCGGGTAAGGTGAATTAAGGCGAGTAGCGCATTGCCCAAATCTTGGTGAACTACCCAGCGACACTTGGTGATCACTGGGCTTCAGCGGCTTATACCGCTTCTCTTTGCACGGTTCCTCTAGCAAACTTAAGCTGATCGCCCAAGACTTTCGGTTGATCTGCTGGTTTCTTCCGCACTGTGGCGGGATCATCCCGCCGCACCAGTACAAAATAAATCTGTCCCCATTATTCCGGGTAACTTCCTGGCCCTCTTGGAGATAGAGCTCAGACAAGAATAGCACTCCCGCCAATCCGGTCGAATAACGTCCGCGGCCCTACCTGCGAGCCCCGACATCAGACCGTTCTTTCGGCCAGCAACCAGTCCATAAAGTGCTGTTTAGCATTCAGGTGCTCATTGGGCCGCGGCTCGACGACATAATAGCCACTCTCAGAACTCAGGCTGAACTCTCGCAGCCCGACCAGGACTCCAGCCTCGATCAGGTCATCTACCAGCGTGGCCCAGCCCAGTCCCAGCCCCTGGCCGGCAATGGCCGCCTGGATAAGCAGGGTATAGTTATTAAAGGTCAGGACGGGGTCCCCCGGAACTACCTGACTTCGGCGCCCCTGAAAGTAGCCATGCCAGTCAAACCATCCCTGACCGGCATCCGTTCCCAGCTTTAATAAAGGCAGGGATGCCAGTTTCTTATGGCTCGCAACCGGACTGTTTTCTATAAAAAATGCGGGGCTGCAGATGGGAAACACTTCTTCATCGAACAGTTTGAAGGCATGCGGCTGCAGGGGCTGGGCGCCATCAAACAGGATCGCCACGTCGACATTTTGCCTTGAAAAATCATACTGCCCCTGTGACGTGATGATCCGCACATCGATGGTTGGATGCAGTTCCCTGAACCGGGGCAGCCGGGGTAATAGCCAATAAGCGGCCAGAGCAAAATCAGTAGCGACATTTATTGCCTGGTGTAAACGAGTTTTTTGTAGTTTTTCCAGGCAGCTGTGTATCTGCTGAAAGCCCTCCTGGACGGCGACCTGAAGATGCATTCCCTCTTCAGTCAACGCAACCCCGCGATAAATACGACGAAAAAGCATCAGCCCTAAGCGGGCCTCCAGCGCCTTTATCTGCTGACTTACCGCCGATTGGGTCGACTTCAATTCCTGAGCCGCCGCGGTAAAACTCTTAAGGCGCGCGGCGGCTTCGAAGATGAGCAAGCCCTGAGCCGAAGGTAATCGTTCTGAAAGAAGCATAAGTATAACTTATATTTATCATTAATTTTAAGCCCGTTTACAGTAGCGGTTTTTCTGTTGAAGATCTAACCATCAACACGAAAACGCTTAGTTTGAATGCTATCGACATACGCTACACCCGGAGTTTAAGACCATGAGTCAGGATCAACCCAACATCTTATTTATTATGGCGGACCAGATGGCAGCCCCCGTGCTGTCAATGTATGGCGGCAAGACGGCCAAGACACCTCATCTTGATGCGTTAGCCGAGCAGGGGGTGGTATTTGATTCTGCTTACACTAACAGCCCATTGTGCGCACCCAGCCGTTACGTGCTGATGAGTGGTCAGCTTCCCAGTAAGATCGGTGCCTACGATAACGCCGCCGAGTTTTCGGCAGATATCCCGACATTCGCCCATTATCTGCGCTTTTCGGGCTACCGCACCGCGCTGTCCGGGAAGATGCACTTCTGTGGTCCGGACCAGCTGCACGGCTTCGAAGATCGTCTGACCACCGATATTTATCCGGCTGACTATGGTTGGTTCCCGGACTGGGAAGATTTTGAAAACCGCCCGACCTGGTATCACAATATGGCATCGGTGACCCAGGCCGGACCGACCCTGAGGACCAACCAGCTGGACTTCGATAATGAAGTCGTCTTTCATGCCGAACGCTACCTGTTCGATCATGCGCGTGGTGCTGATAAGCGCCCCTTCTGCCTGACCGTTTCTATGACCCACCCCCACGATCCTTATGCGATTCCTCAGGAGTATTGGGATCGTTATACCAATGACGAGATCGCATTGCCCTCCTTCGAGCTGCTGCCCGAAGAGCAGGACCCACACTCCAGGCGTCTATTACATGTCTACCAGATGGACCGTAAGGCGATCACCGACCAACATATCCGCAATGCCCGTCGTGCCTACTATGGTGCGATCAGTTACGTTGACGATCAGATCGGCAAGCTGATGAAGGCGCTGAAAGATACCGGCTTAAGCGATAACACCATCGTGGTATTTTCTGGCGACCACGGCGACATGCTCGGAGAGCGAGGCCTGTGGTACAAGATGAGCTACTTCGAGTGGTCGGCTCGCGTTCCTATGGTGGTCTGCTCACCGAAACACTTTGATGCCAAGCGCGTCGCGGCCTCCATTTCTACGATGGACCTGCTGCCCACCTTTGCCGAACTCGCCAACAAGGGTGAAGCACCCGAATACGCGATGCCCATCGATGGCCGCAGCCTGATGCCACACCTGACGGGCGGCGAAGGTCATGACGAGGTGATCGGTGAATATATGGGCGAAGGGGTTATCGCGCCGATGTTTATGATCCGCCGCGGTGATTACAAGTTTATCTGCAGCCAGACCGATCCGGATCAGCTGTTCGACCTGAAAGCCGATCCACAGGAGCGTATCAACCTGGCAGAAGGCACCAGCCATACCGAGCTGCTGACGGCTTTTCGGGAAGAAGCGGCCGAGCGCTGGGATTCAGAGGCCATCACCCGTGATGTCATCGTCAGTCAGAAGCGTCGTCGCTTAGTGGCTGCGGCCCATAAGCTGGGTAAATCCCCCAAATGGGATCATCAGCCGATTTTCGATGCCAGCACGATGTACATGCGCAACAACGTCGACCTGGATGACCTTGAGAGGCGCGCACGGTTCCCTCCGGTTAGTGATTAGAAACCCATGAATCTAAAGAACCTCGCATAGCGTAGCGCCCGTGCCGCGTTATGCGTGATCCTTCAATAAAAGTAAAAGGAAGAGTCTATGTTTGCATCTTACAACACCAACCGGCTGGTCACGGCTGTTGGCCTTGCGACCTGCCTGTTGGCAGGCAACGCAGCGGCAGCAGTATCCACACAGTGTGAAACGGTACGTTTTACGGATCCGGGCTGGACAGATATCAGCTCGACCAACGCGCTGGCCAGCACGGTGCTGGAAGGTCTGGGTTACAGCCCTGAGATAAGTATCCTGGGGGTGCCTATCGGCTTTGAAGGCATGAAAGGTAACGAGATAGATGTATTCCTGGGTAACTGGATGCCCGCGCAACAGAAGTTTATCGACGCGTACTCCGCAGAAGGTGCCATAGATATCGTCGGTGAAAACCTGATCGGCGCAAAGTTTACCCTGGCGGTCCCCCGCTATGCCTATGAGGCTGGCGTAAAAGATTTTTCTGACCTGGCTGAGTTTGGCGAGCAGTTCAGGCAGCGTATTTACGGTATTGATGCCGGTGCACCCGCCAACCAATTATTACAGAAGATGATCGATAGTGGCGATTTTGGGCTGGTCGAGTGGCGTCTTGTTGAATCCAGTGAGCATGGGGTTATGAGTCAGGTAAAGCGTGATATCAGGCGCCAGAATTTTATCGTGTTCCTGGGTTGGGAACCGCATCCAATGAACTCCAACTTTGATATGGCCTATCTGACCGGTGGTGATAAATACTTTGGCGCCGACTTCGGTGGCGCGACGATTCAGACCGTGACCCGTAAAGGCTACCGGGAAGAGTGCGGCAATGTAGGCAAGCTACTCACTAACCTGAAATTTACGCTGCAAATGGAAAACCAGATGATGGCCTTCATTCTCGATGATGAGCAGTCACCAGCCGAAGCGGCGCAGAAATATCTTAAGGCAAATCCAGACGTGCTCAATAGCTGGCTGGCTGGCGTGACTACCCTTGAGGGTGCTGAGGGCCTGAGCGCAGTCCAACAACACCTGGGCCTGTAAAAGCCTGCGAGCCTGCCGATAGGCACCCTGGGTGCCTTTCCTGTGATCGCAGGCCTGCAGGCGATCTTTTGAACAGGACCGTAGGCTGGGATGCAATCCCAGCAATATCCCAGGCCTCAATCACAAAAAGATACGCCTGCTTCGTCACCCGAAGTGCCCCGTAATTCATCAAATTCGCCCCTGCGCGGCGTTATGCTCCTCGTAGCGCGGGTTCGAGTCCTAGCAGTCTGTCGGGCTTAACCGAACCCCTGTGAGATAATCACGCAGCCCTTGCAACGACCGGATAACGATAATGAGCCGTTTTGTCACTGTTGATCGCGATACTGACTATCTGCTGCCACCCTCAGTATCAGACTGGCTGACTGAGGACCATCTGGCAGGTTTTGTCGTAGAGGTTATTGATCGACTCGATCTGTCGGAACTCACCCGTCAATAGGCAGGGCGAGGATCGAAGGCGCACCACCCGGCGGTCCTGCTCGGTCTGCTGATTTACGGCTACGCTACCGGTGTGTTTTCCAGCAGAAAGATTGAACGCGCTTCCTATGACTCCATTGCTTTTCGCTATATCGCGGCCAACACGCACCCGGATCACGACACCATTGCGACTTTTCGGCGGCGATTCTTACCCCAACTTGAAGACCTGTTTGTCCAGGTGTTGTTGGCGCGCGAGATGAAGCGGGTGAAGCTGGGCCGGATCGCGTTGGATGGCACCAAGATCAAAGCCAACGCCAGCAAGCACAAAGCACGTTCCTATGCCCATGTAAAAAAGATCGAACAGCAACTCAAAGCCGAAGTGAAAGCTCTGACAGCGCAGGCTGAGGAGGCCGACCAAACACCGGTGATCGATGGTATGGATCTGCCTGCTGAGATTGCCCGCCGTGAGGTTCGACTGAAAGCTTTGGATGCCGCAAAACTAAAAATCGAGGAGCGGGCCAAGGAACGCGTTGAACGCGAGCAAGTGGGCTACCAGAGTAAGCAAGAAAAACGACAGGCTCAGCGGGATGCTGGGAAAAAGCCTAAGGGCCCGGAGCCTAAACCACCACAACCCGGCCCGAAGGATAAAGACCAGGTCAATCTGACCGATGAAGAATCGCGCATCATGCCGGTGTCCGGTGGCGGTTTCGAGCAGTGCTACAACGCCCAGGCCAGTGTTGATACGGAAACGATGCGGGTCATGAGTACGCATGTAACCCAGGCCGCAAATGACAAACAGCAAATAGAACCGGCCCTGCATAGCCTGGCTGCTTTGCCTGATAAGCTGGGTAAAGTGACCGACCTGTTGGGGGATACGGGATATTTTAGTGCTAACAATGTAGAGCTCTGTACGCAGGCAAATATCCAGCCCTTACTGGCCGTAGCGCGTGATCACCACCCTTTATCCGTTTTTGAACGATTCGCACCCGATAGCCCCGTGTGTTCGGCGTCAACTATCCTGTCCGGTCCGCGACAACTATGATGGCCGGTTGGGTGGTTTTACTTTTTACTCTTTGCAGCCTGTTTGAGCTGTTGCTGTCTTCGGTAACTTTCCCCCTCTAATTCGATAATAGTTGCGTGGTGTATCAGCCGGTCTATGGCCGCTACGGTCATCATGCTGTCTGGGAAGATTTGATCCCACTCACTGAATGGCTGGTTAGCGGTGACGATTAAGCTGCCACTTTCATAGCGATGGGCGATGAATTCGAACAGTACCTGGGTTTCTGCATCTGTCTTTTTTACGTAACCGATGTCATCGATGATGATGACCCGGTATTTATCCAGCCGTGTCATGGCTGTCATCAAGTCGAGATCGCGCTTGGCCTGTTGTAAGTGCTGAACCAGCGCTATGGCAGGGAACAGTTTACAGCGCACCCCCTGTTCGGTGAGTTGATGGCCCAGTGCATTAGCAATATGGGTTTTGCCAGTGCCGCTGGGGCCAATCAACAGCACATTGTCGGCATGGTGTGCCCAGTCACTGTCTTGTTGCAGCCTTGCCAGTGCGGTGTTGCAGGGACGGCTGAACGCGCTTTGATCCAACGCTGAGAAGGTCTTGTTGGCGACAAGTTTTGCCTCGCGTACCCACTTCTGGGTCCGGCGCTGGTAGCGGTCTGAGAGCTCGTACTCACACAATGCCGCCAGGTAATCGGTGTGTGACCAGTTCTTCTCAATGGCGGTTTCCCAGAGCGATTGGTAGTGACGGTGGAAGGCCGGCAAGCGAAGTTCTTTTAACAGTAGAGCGACAGAGCCTGTCATATCTGTGCCTCCTGACTGTTGATCGAGGACAGTAGCTCGTCGTAGCTCACTAAGGTGTGTTGGCTTGATGCAGAGCACTTGAGGTCTGGGTTGCCGCGAAGGTAGCGTGACTGGATCTCGGTAATTGACGCGAACCGGCCTGCTTGGGCCTCAATCAGCAGATCCTCCCCCAGCGACTGTTCGTCATCGTACTCGAAGGCCAGTCGCAGTGTTGTCACGATCCATTTGCAGGCTTCTCGGGCTTCAAGGTGCGTATCCGCGAGCTGCCAGAGTTGACGGTAGTTGTCGTCCGGGAGTAAGTCATCACGCAACTGAGAGTAACGGAAGGCCTGCGGCTTCGAGGCCAGCGAACGGATAACGTGCCGGTAATTGACGCTGCGGGCGCGATTCTCGCCAGGTCTGGGGTAAATGCGAGGTAATGTCAGTGCCGGCTGCTGTCCGACGAACAGCACCAGCTTGTCGTGGTGCAACCGGATTTGTACCGACTCTCCAATCAGCCGCGATGGCACGGTGTAAACAACGCGCCGGACTTCGATCGTTGAGCTGCGCGTCACCTTAAGGTGGAGGGTCTGATACTCGGCCGCCGTAAACTCCGGCAGGGGCTGCAAGGCCGCCTGCTCCTCAAGCACGCGCGATCGGTTGCGCTGATTGAGCTTGTCGACAGCGCGATCGATAAAAGCCTGATAGTGCGCGACATCGTCGAAGTCACTGTGACCGCGCAGTAACAACTGTTGTGCCAAGCGTTTCTTGAGCGAGCCATTGGCGCACTCAACCACACCATTTTCATGGGACTGCCCCAGATTATTGCGAGTGGGTGTCATGCGGTAATGTTGGCACAGCTCGCTATAAGCCTCAGTCCACACGTTTTGACGGTTATTGCGTGCCGCACTTAAGCTGTCCGTGCGGTGCTCAATGGGACTGCCACCCACCTGTTGTAAGGCTCGCTGCAAGCCCGCCGCCAGAGCCGCATAACTCTCACCACCTTGAACGACGGTAACCGAGCGCCAACCGCTGTAGGCCAATCGAAATTGATAGAGCAGGTGTGGAAAGGTCTTGGATTGAATCGTAACCGGGTTGTCGGGGTGGGTGAAATCAGAAAACCCCTGTTGCGCCACAACCGCCTGCTGGCGAAAAATGACCTCGCGTTCCGGCCCGTGTAGCGCCCGCCAGAGCTTCACCCGGCGTTGCAGGGTGCGCAGAATGGTCTGATCGTAGTGCTCAGGGTAATGCTCTTGCAGATAATCAAGCAGAGTTGTGCCGGTCAGCTTAGGCTCATTTTCTAACAGATGGAGCAACTCTGTTTCCCAAACCGCTTCCAGTGGATCTTCTCGGGTGCGCCATTGCCGCTCGGTGTCAATGCAGGGTTTTTGTCCTGATGTCTCGATGCGTCGCCCAGATCGGACAGAAACGCCTGCCTTGGCGGCAGCTACTTCTTGGCTTGCGCCATTTTGTCGGTGCTGCATGTACAGCTCCTCTTGTCGGTTGGTTATGTGTTGACCAGGCACCTAGTGCTCCACAGTGGAAAACAAGGTACTGATTGTTACACCCAACCGGCCAAGATAATTGTCGTTAACCGGTCATCCTAATTGTCGCCGAACACCCGTGCCTGAGACGGATGAGCCACTGGCGCTCATGGGGCATCGGCTGAAAACCCAGGCAGGCCGAACACTGTACGGGCTGAGAAAACAGACGGTGGAGCCGGTTTTCGGCATCATCAAGCACGTGATGGGCTTCAGACAGTTCTCAATGCGAGGATTGGACAAGGTGAGCGGCGAATGGACACTCGCCACGCTGGCGTGGAATGTGAAACGTATGAATGTACTGAGAATGGTGTGATAAAGAGCCCGTGAGCGGCCTTATGCCGCGTTAACGCGAAGGCAGAGCGGGATTATAAGAGTGGCAGGCAATTCGTGGGCGGAAATCATACTGCGGCAACCCGCCACTGATGGGGTTCTGATAGCCATACGCCTTACTTTATCCTCAAACTATGCCTGTTGAGCGTTAGTCCGACAGGCTGCTAGAGTGGACTAAGCATCTGTGCCTTCACCAGTGCGCTCGGCAGGGTTTTTCTCATCCTGCTCAGCGGCCCCATTGGGAACTTGCGCACTTATAGACGCGACCCCATTTCATCTCCATCTTTTCATTGTTGGTTTGGCATCTCTGGAAATAGCTGTTGTCGGCAAGCAACAACTCGCCACTTCATACTGTCACCGTAGATTGAGTATCGGCCAAGCTGACAGTCTTGTATACTACCCTAAAGCCATCCTGGCGCTCCGCTTCCTCATGGAGGTACACGGCCGAATAGTTAGCCTCAAGTCCTCATCGGTTTCCACCAGGGATCCAGAGCACATCCTCTTTGCCGTTATTGTTCGCTCTCCGTGCAGCTACAAAAAGAAAATCAGATAAGCGGTTACAGTAGCGAAGTACCTCTGGATTGATTTTCTCTTCCATGCCGAGTTGAGCGATCAGACGCTCAGCACGTCTGGTTACCGTCCTGGCAAAATGCAGGTGGGCGGCAAGCTCACGACCGCCGGGAAGTATGAACGAGCGCAGGCTGGACAGCGTTTGATTGGTAGAGTCGATTTGTCGTTCAAGAAAATCGACCTGGGCTGTACTCACACGCAGGGGAGGATGCTTGGGTGAGGCTTCTTCAGGCGTGCAGAGATCAGCGCCGACATCGAACAGATCATTCTGAATTCTCGATAGCGTGTCAGCTAAATCGCTATCATTACCGATATATAGCCCCGCTAGGCCAATAGTGGCGTTTGTCTCGTCTACAGAGCCAAAAGCCTCTACACGGAGATCGTACTTAGGAACTCGGGTGCCATTCCCCAGCCCGGTATCGCCCGCATCACCCGTGCGTGTATAAATTTTAGTTAGCTTCACCATAGTGCGTTCTTCCGTCTTATTGACCTTCCCGCGTGACTTGCGCGGATTGTGACTCACTTTGCCACTGTTGTCCTGGGGGTGCCCGTAGAGCAGGAAGCACTGTCCTATTTCCAGTCCATATCGCTGGCGAGGGCTTCGATACTGCCCCGGTACAGATCCTGTAAGGAGCCCTGGTCAAGAAGCTCCGGCTGCTGGTCCAGCAATTCTCCAACTCGCCTAATAATCAGGGACTGCAGATGGTAGCGCCGTCGCATGCGGTGCGTCGCTGCATGGTCCCGATGGTTTTTAAGCCAGTCGAGATGCTCGGATACGGTCATATCCAGAGTCTCCAGCCCTTCTGGGCTGTCCTGGGATACCTCGATGACCGCAGGCACCCATTGTCCCTGACTTCTGGCAATGCGGCCAACAATGCCGCGTATCTCGGATGCAGTCTTCTTGGCCCCCGGCAGGTCTGCCTTGTTCACGACATAAATATCCGCCAATTCGAGTACCCCAGCCTTCATTGCCTGTACTGCGTCGCCCGAGTTGGGCTGGAGCACCATTACCATGGTATCCACAAGATCCCGTATGGCGTATTCCGCCTGTCCGACACCTACTGTTTCCAGCAGGACCTCGTGGAAGCCGTAACTCTCCACGGCGCTGATCAGGTCAGCGACATTATCGGCGAGCCCATCACTGGAAGACCGACTGGAGATCGAGCGTATGTAGAGGTCCGGCTCATTGGCGACGCTGTCCATGCGGATGCGGTCACCCAGTATCGCTCCACCCGAGAGGGGGCTGGTCGGGTCGATAGCCAGGATCGCTATCCCGCCCAGGCTCCGGCAGGCGGCCAGTCTGAGTTTGGCGACCCGGCTGATAAGTGTACTCTTTCCGGCACCGGGTGCCCCAGTGAAGCCGATCCGCGACGAGCCTTCGCCTGTGCCTGTTTCCTCTGAGCCATAGTCAATGCTCTCCTTGACCGAGGCAGAGGAAAGACGGCTCAAGGTGCGGCCAAGGACGCGGCGGGCGCGCGGATCAAGCATAGTCACGTGTCATCCTCCAATTAGCATTATGGTACCGTACGGGTTAGTTAACGCAGGTGGCTCTGACCAGGACAGGAGCCTTCGCCAGCCAACGGAGGAGGGCCGTAAGTTTGAACATGGTCCTGCAGCTTGATGGGATTACCGACCATACGTATCTCTCCGTGCTCCGTAGGCACGGAGACAACCATTTCCCGGGAACGGGTTAGATCCGACTCTAAAGCCATATCCAGACTCTGCACTCCAGCTACGACAACTCCCAGTGGACCAAGGCGCTCCACCCAAGCATCGGTCGTGTCGGTAGAGAGGACTTCCTGGACATTAGTGATGACGGCTTCCCGGTTCGCCGCACGGGCCTCCATAGAGCAAAAACGAGGGTCCTCGACCCATTCACTGCGTCCGATTTCCCTGGAAAAGTCAGCCCAGAACCCGTCATGAGTAATAAATAAGGCCAAATGCCCATTTCGAGTTTCGAAGATCTGCGCTGGGACGATATACGGGTGGCCACCGCCGGGATAACGTTCGGCTTTTTGTCCGGCATTTAGATAGGCGCTAGCCAGGTAATTTAGCTGGGATAACATCGTGTCATAAAGAGACACATCAATCTGTCCCCCCCGGCCTTCTACCAGTTTGGCTGTTAATCCGAGGGCTCCCATAATGCCGGCAGAATTATCCACAACAGAGTAGCCCGTCTTGACCGGAGGTCCTTCCGGATCTCCGGTCAAAGCCATTATTCCTGCCAACGCTTGTATGACGTAATCATAGGCAGGTTTATCCGCGTATGGGCCTTCCAGGCCAAAGCCGGTAAGGGCAAGGCAAACGATTTTCTCGTTGTGAACCCGCAGAGCGTCGTAGGTCAAACCCAATTTATGGATGGCGGAGGGGCGCATATTGGTCAGGAGGGCATGCGAATCCGACACCAGTTCGTGAAAATGCTGCCGCCCCGCCTCGCTCATGAGATCCAGGCCGATACTACGCTTGTTACGGTTTAAGCTGGCGAAATAGACATTGTGAGGTCCGATGTAGTTTGGACCGATTTGCCTGCCGATATCTTCCCTGCCAGGAGCTTCTATCTTGATCACTTCAGCGCCTAGGTCCGCCAGGAGCATACCGCAGTATGGACCCGCCAGCATGTGACCTACCTCCAGGATACGGATACCGGCGAGGGGCCCCGAAGATTGGGCTTGGCCGATCATTGTAGTGCCCGGTCTATCGCATTCAGTACGTCTTCAAGCGGCATCTCGGAGGTGTAAACTCCGCATACCCCTGAGCGTAACAAAGCCTCACGGTCCTTCTCGGGAATAGTGCCGCCCACGAAAACCTTGATGTCACCAGCATCGAACGCCTGGAGACAGCGCACCGTCTCACTCACCAGTTCCATATGGCTGCCCGAAAGCATACTAAGACCAACCACATCCACATCTTCATCCACTGCCACTCGGGCAATGTACTCGGAACTCTTGCGTAGCCCGGTGTATATCACTTCAGCGCCAGCGTCACGTAATGCCAGCGCGATGACCTTGGCACCCACGTCATGGCCGTCAAGGCCAGGCTTGGCGATCAGGATCCTTTTGCCTTTTAAACTCATGTGGTCTCTCCTGTAATGAGGATTGTGGCGATCTGCCGCCCATCAGGTTCTGCTTACAGACGAATAGGCTCCTGAAACTCACCCCACTGATCCTTAAGTGTGGCGACCATCTCGCCGACAGTGGCGTATGCGTGGCAGCAATCGATCAGGTACGGCATTATGTTCTCGTCATCCTTCACCGCGGCCTCCTGCAGAGCCTGCAGCGTCTGATCCACCCGTGTCTGGTCGCGCTGGCTCAGCACCTGCTGATACTTTTCCTGCACCTGTTGAGAGGCCTGGGGGTCGACCTCGAATACCTCGCCGAAGTCATCGGTCTGGCCCTCACGTCGGAAATAATTCTGGCCCACGATAACGGTCTCACCCCGATCCACTTTCTGCTTGCGCTCATGAGCTCGCTCAGCAATACGCGATTGCAGGTAGCCGTCTTCTATGGCCTTCTCCACGCCGCCGTAGTCATCAATTTCCTCTATGACTTGACGGGCCTCCTCTTCCATGCGGTCAGTCAGCCATTCCACGTAGTAGCTGCCACCAAGCGGGTCTACCGTTTTGGAGACGCCACTCTCATAGGCAACGATCTGCTGAGTACGCAGAGCGATCTCAGCGCTGAACTCCGTAGGGATCTGGAAAGCCTCATCGTAAGCACAAGTAAATACCGATTGCGCTCCCCCCAAGGTAGCAGCCATGTTTTCCAACCCCACCCGGACAATGTTGTTATAGGGCTGCGCAGCCGTAAGCGACGATCCACCGCAGACTACGCCGAAACGCAGGCGCTGTGCTTTGGGGTCAGTAATACCGAAGCGCTCCTCAAGTAGCCGTGCCCATAGACGTCGCGCCGCGCGGAACTTACAGATCTCTTCAAAGAAATCCATATGCACATAGAAGAAAAAGCTCAGTCGGTTTGCGAACTTTGTGGCGTCGCCGCCTCGGCGTATCAGTTCTTCGACGTAGGCAAGACCATTGGCCAAGGTGTAGCCCAGCTCTTCCACGGCAGTCGCGCCGGCATCCCGCACGTGGGCTCCAGCAATACTGATCGGGTTAAAACGTGGCGTCTCGCGATTCGAGAACAGGATAGTGTCGGCGATCAATCGCATCGATGGCCGCACTGGAAAAATCCAGGTCCCCCTGGCCACGTACTCTTTCAAAATGTCGTTCTGGATCGTGCCTGTTAGCTTCTCCCGAGGGACGCCCTGCTTGTCTGCCACTGCGCAGTACATGGCATAGATGATTGCGGCGGTGCCGTTGATCGTGAAGGAAGTGGAAATTTCGCTAAGGTCGATGCCGTCGAACAATATTTCCGCTTCTGCCAGATTAGATAAAGAGACTCCGACCTTCCCAACCTCGGAGCGTGCCATGGGATCGGTAGGGTCGTAACCGCACTGTGTAGGCAGGTCCAGCGCCACCGAGAGCCCTGTTTGTCCGCTCTCAAGAAGAAATCGGTAACGCTCGTTTGTGTTTTCTGCCGTCCCAAAACCCGAATACTGTCGGAAAGTCCAGAGCCGGCCGCGGTAACCGTTGGGGAAGATGCCTCGAGTGTAAGGTTGCTCGCCAGGGAGCCCGGGATCGGGGTTCTCCAGCATCTTCCCGGTCACCAGCTCTGGAATCTCTATGCCGGACGCAGTTTTAGGCTCAGGAATGCGCGGCGTTCGGGTCTCCGTGGAAAATGCCGAGTTGTTTGCCGACGCTGACTGCTTGAATGCTGAAGTGCTCATCAGTTTCTCCTTTTTCGTAGTACGTTCTCGGCGGCTGCCCAGTGATCATCATGGGTCCAGGTCTCGATAATGTGCTGCGTCTCGACAGCTTCCAGCGTATCCACGGCCTGGCCGTTGGCATGGGCCCGAGTTAACGCCTTGAACGCACGCAGAACTTGCGGGGCCTGGACGAGAATGGGCTGGTAGAATTCTTCCAAAGCTTCGCCGAGAGTCTGGTTTTCAACGGAAACATGGTCGACCAAGCCAATGCCCGCCGCTTCATCGGCCGCCAGCAATTCGGCGCGGCTCAACAGCCTCAGAGCTCGCACGGAGCCCACACGCTGCGACAGCCATGTCCCTCCGCCCCAAGCCGTGGAGATGTTCAACTTGCCTTGGATGAAGCCGATTCGGCTAGTCCGGGCGGCTACGATGAAATCACAGGCTACGGCCAGCTCCGCGCCGCCGCCCAAGGCGTCGCCGTTCAAGGCGGCGATGACAGGAACGGGAAACTGAGAGACGGCGTTCAAAGCCCGTCGGGCATCCCTACTCATCGCCGTCGTCGCCTCAATGGAGCGCACACTGGACAGGTCGTTCAGATCGCCGCCAGCAGCAAAACTGCGATCACCCGCTCCGGTTAGAACGACCGCTCGGACCGCCTTGTTTTCCGCGTGAGAAGTGAATGCTTCGTATATTTCGTCGAGCACTGCCCGCGATAGGGCATTTCTCTTTTCCGGGCGATTGATCGTCACGTGTAGCAATGGACCATCTATCTCGATCAAGAGGTGATCGAATGCCATTGGCAACCTCCTAAATGGCTCTTTATTAGCGTTATTTACCGTATACTGAAAAACTATACCTATATATGAATTATAAAGTCAAATATTCGTCCGTATTACTAGGGGGCGTTCTCAATCAGACTAGCCATATGACGGCTGATACAAGGCTCAGCATCGACTGGTAGTTTCTTGCTAGTCGCTCATATCTGGTTGCGATACGGCGGTACTGCTTTAGTTTCTGGAAAAAGCGCTCCACCAGATTACGTGCCTTGTAGATATGTCGATCCAGCTTTCGAGGCTTCAGACGATTCCCTCTCGAAGGGATGACCGCTTCAGCCCCTTTGCGTTGTATCAACTCCACGAAGGCGTCTGAGTCGTAACCTTTGTCTGCCAATACCGCTTCGGGCGTAAAACCTTCGATCAGCGCTTCGGCTTGACCATATTCAGAGGCTTGTCCGGGCGTCAGCAGCAGGCGTACCGGGTTCCCCAGCGCATCGACGGCGGCATGAATCTTGGTGCTCAGCCCGCCTCTGGACTTGCCCATGGCTTCGGCGTCCTGACATGTTTTTTTGCCGCCCCATGCTGATGAACGCGCACTATGCTGCCATCCACCATCAGGTGTTCCAGGTCAGCGTCAGCCGCAAGCGATGCCATGATCTGCAACCAAACACCCTTGCTTGACCAGCGGTTATAGCGCACATAGACCCGATGCCAGTGACCGTAGGTTTCAGGTAGATCCCGCCAGGGCGCACCAGTTCGGGCAATCCAGAGTACCGCCTCTACAAACAGGCGGTTATCGCGGGCGGTCACGCCTCGGTCGCTGGCTTTACCTGGCAGCAGTTCCTTGATGCGCTCCCATTGATCGTCACGCAGCCCATAGCGACTCATCAGTTACCCCAAATAGACCAAGGATATCGGATGGCCCTACTGGACTCAAATGAGAACGTTCCCTAGTGTCCCTTAACAGAAGTCCGTTTGTTTATTGAGTTTGTCTGATAATCTGGCGATTGACTCAATAATCTGGTCGGCAGATTTATGCCATTCAAAGGGTTTCGGGTCGTCATTGTAAATCTTCAGATAGTCTTTGATCGAGCTCTCAAGCTCACGTGTGCTGCGATGTGAATTTCGTTTAATCCAGCGCTCTGAAATCAGCCCAAAGAACCGCTCGACTTGATTGATCCAGGATGCTGAAGTCGGCGTGAAATGCACGTGATAGCGCGGCCTCGCGGCAAACCAGGCGCGCACCTTTGCCGTTTTGTGTGTCCCGTAATTGTCCATGACTAGATGAACGTCCAAATCGTGTGGGACGGCGCGATCAATCTCTTTTAAAAAGGCCAGGAATTCCGTTGCACGGTGTCGGCGATGAAGTCTGCCGATCACTTCCCCGGTCGCTATATCAAGTGCCGCGAACAGCGTCGTGGTGCCATGTCGGACGTAATCATGTGTTCTGGTTTCTGTGTGCCCGAAGGACAGGGGCAGCGCTGGCTGAGTTCGATTGATAGCTTGTATCTGACTTTTCTCATCGACACACAGCACCAACGCCTTCGTTGGTGGGTTCATGTACAAGCCAACGATATCGTGAACCTTGGCTACAAAATGGGGATCGGTAGACAGCTTGAACGTATCATGGCGATGCGGCTTCAAACCAAAAGCCCTCCAGATTCGACTCACCGACATAGCGCTCAATCCGGCCTCTTTTGCCATCAGCTTCGTCGACCAGTGGGTGGCATTTTTTGGCTTTTCCCTGAGCGTTTTATTAATTAAATCAGTAACTTTTTGATCATTTATGGTTCGAGGCCGACCGGTTCTGGGCGCATCAGTCAGGCCTGCAACCCGGCGCGCCTTAAAACGGTTTCGCCACTTACTCACCGTTTCGGAGGTCACCCCAACGCGGTCACCGACCACCCTGCCTGGAAGGCCTTCAGTACTTAGCAGAATGATGCGCGCTCGCAACTGTTCAGCCGCAGGCATGCGTTGTCGCCGCAACCACGACTCCAACTCCTCTCGCTCAGAGTCACTTACTTCAAGGGGTCTAGCTATCCGCGCCATGAGCACCTCTCCTGTGTCTGTTTGTCAGATTATACAGGACGGAATAATTATCTATACGGATTTTTGTTAAGGGACACTAGGGAAACACTGATTTATTCCCCTCACGTTGTCGGTTTGGTAAAATGGTCGCTCCTCCGCAGGAATAGCCAGAGACTGTCATGATGCAAACGAGTTTCGCCCAGGCAGAGTTTGCTGCCAAGAAAAAGACGACCCGCCGTGAGCGATTTTTGGCAGAAATGGAGCAGGCCGTGCCCTGGTCGAGGCTGCTGAAAGCTCTTTCACCATACTACTATCCTGATTCGCGCGGTAAGCGGGGCCGCCCCCCAATACCTTTAAAGCGCATTCTGCGGATGTACTTTGTTCAGCAGTGGTATGCATTGTCCGACGAGGCACTGGAAGATGCCATCTATGACAGTCAGGCACTGCGCAATTTTGTGGGGATTGACCTAGCCGTGGAATCGGTCCCGGATGCCACGACGCTGTTGAAGTTCCGCCACTTACTGGAAAAGCAGGCCTTAACCCAGGTGATCTTCGAGCAGATCAACGGCCACTTGGCCGACCGCGGCATGCTCATGCGCGAGGGCACCATCGTCGATGCCACTATTATCGCGGCACCGCCCTCGACCAAGAACAAAGCGAAAGCGCGGGACCGAATCGTCGGACCGCCAGAAATGCATCAGACCAGAAAAGGCAACGAATGGTACTTCGGCATGAAAGCGCATATTGGCACAGATGCCGATTCTGGTTTGGTTCACAGCTTGACGGGTACAGCCGCCAATGTGGCGGATATCACCGAGTCCGAACACCTGTTGCACGGTGATGAAACCGAGGCGTATGCGGATGCGGGCTATACCGGCGTTGCCAAGCGCGACGAGTTTAAGGATAAAAATTTTACCTGGCACGTGGCCGAAAAGCGCGGCAAGCTGAAGAAGATGGCAGAGGGTCCGCGCAAAAACCTGGTGACCCAGTTCGAGCGAGCCAAAGCCCAGATCCGCGCCAAGGTGGAGCATCCCTTCCACGTGATCAAGAATCTATTCCGGCATCGGAAAGTGCGTTACCGAGGGCTGTTAAAGAACACAGCGCAGCTGTTTACGTTGTTTGCTCTGGGCAATCTTATACTCGCTCGCAGGATAAATCCGTCTCAAAGCGCGTGATATAGGCCTTAAAGGCCGAACTTCGGCCGCAAAAAGGCTTTTATAACCTGAAAACAGGACATTTAATGATTCTGGCGTACAACTCGGCCAGAAATCTTACTGAAATTTGAGTGAACCTCATTATGGCGGTGAGTCACGATTTGATCAGCGCTTCCCTAGGGTTTCCCAGGAAACCTCGGGCCGCATTAACTCGTCGTCACTGCCGCATAGTGGCAAAGGAATCGGAATCAGCGCCCGGCGCTTGGCAAAAGTCTCTAACTCTTCTGCGCTGACATCATAGAAAACCCGTTCACCATCGCCAGGGCCATGCCTCAGTGTAATAACGAACATTCCGCCCGGCGCGAGCAGTTCGGCAGAAAGAAAAGCGGCTACGGGCGTGAGAAAGGCTTCATCGCGCTGGGTGAGTTCACAACCACCAAAACCATCGTTAACTGTTTCGATTGACGTTCGGGCTCTGCATCGGCCCCGCTGAGACAGGACGGCCTGCTATTCACCACAGCGTCCCGTGCGCACAGGCCGTCGCTAAGGGCTCGACAATCTTTGCATATGCCGCGAAATCGGCACCGCATTCGGCCAGCGTTAATGCCGGTATTAGTAAAAGCGAATTCAAAACGACTTCGCTCCGGTAGTAATCTTTATCAAGATTGCTACCAGAGCAGTAACGGAATTGTCCAACTGCTCGATAGGCGACCATGGACATGCTCGACTTTGCATATCGACGGTCGGACGGATCACGCCTGACTTGTCAGAACGCCGGGACGAAGAAATGGATGGGTTAGTGATTAAGCTTCCCGTATCTCAGGCCTGACAATGTGAAGAGAGAGTTTGCTCGGCACGCGTGCATATGCCGAGCAGCAACCAGCGATAGAAAGTCTATTGATTTCAAATACTGAACAGCCGGTGTAAATACAACAAATATAAAAATAGAGGAACAGCAAATGCTCCGTAAAATAATAATGTACCTTGGTGTTGCATTGTCGTTGCCCACGAGTCTCGCATATGCAGAGTCCATGACGCTGAAGTTGGCGCACCAGTGGCCCCACCCGATCATCGAGCAGCCTCCGCGATTTTACGACTACCTGAAGCCGGTGTTGGAGACTTTGCGGCAGTAACGAAGCCGGCCGCGCCGAGTCCACGAAAGGAGCACATCATGGCCAACGAAACCTACCAAGTATTCGCGCTGCGCTACGCCACGGTGCAGCGCAGCTCTTCCGAGAACTTCTTGGGTGGCGATCCGGGGTGCGGTTCCCTACATTCTGGTCCTTCTCGGCTTAGCGCTTCTCGTCCTGTTCGTTCCAAGCATCATCCTTTTCTCCGTGTAGTGCTTAGAAAACCAAACGCTCAACTAATCGAAAACTCATAGGAGTCACAACAATGACAACCAGAAAACCCCTTGCATGGTTGATGGGCGCGGCGGCTGTCGTAGCTCTTGGCCTTACGGAAGCCATCCCACAGGCCCAGGCACAGGAAACCCATTCTTTCCGTTTCTCCACGGACTCGCCCGCTAGCAATGTCAAAGTGAAGGCCGAAATGAAATGGGCAGAGCTCGCCAGGGAGCGGTCGGACGGACAGATTGACATCAAGATCTTCACCAGTGCACAGCTCTATAATGATGCCCAGGCCATCCCGGCCGTCAGCTCCGGTGCCATAGACATGGCTGCGCCGCCAAGCATGCTGTTGACGTCAGTCGTACCACAGTTCGCTGTCTTCGAATTGCCAGCGCTCTGGGGCGTGTCTTTTGCTCAGTATCGTACTGCCATTGAGGGAGAGTTCGGGCACGACTTAGAGCAAAGGCTCGAAGACAAGCTTGGCGTCAAGGTTTTGGGGCACCTTCACATGGGTACTTGGGTTTGGGCCTCGAACGAAAAGGCTATTGTCGAGCCCACTGATTTCGAAGGCCAGAAAATCCGCATCATAGGCAATGTTATCAACGAGCAGGTGATGACAACCTTCGGCGTCAACCCCGTCCAGATCCCATGGCCGGAAGTTCCCACGGCGTTGCTCCAGGGCACCGTGGATGGAGTGGAAACTACGCTTTCGGGTCTCTACTCCATCAAGGGGTGGGAAATCCTTGATAACTTGACGATCTCGGATCATAAAATCCTGCCTTATTCGGTCATCATGAACCGGGCCTCTTGGGAGAAGTTGCCAAAGAACCTGCAGGAAATCCTGATCGACACTCTGGAGGAAGCTCGGGACTGGCATGATACTGAGATTGAAAAGATGAAGCAGGACGCCATCAAGAAGTTCCGCGAGGAAGGGGTGAACGTCGTGGTTTTGTCGGGCGAAGACCAGCAGGGCTTCATTAAGGTAATTAAAGACGTAGATGGCGGATTCTCCGAGGACTCAGGCGTTCCGCAGGCGGCCGATCTGTTCATAGACAGCGCCGATCTCAACGACTGATAACGCAGGTCTGCGCCTCCCAGCCGCACATGACATAGACTGCATTCGGGAATGCCAAGGCGGCGATCGACGGCTACGAAGCGGAGCCTTTGCAGTCCTGGTAAACAAGCCACAGCAAAATCAAGAACAGAGGAATTTGATCATGGCGGACACAATCGGTTTCGTTGGTATTGGAAACATGGGCGCGCCGATGGCGACGCGACTGCTGGAAGCCGGACACGAGCTGGTCGTGTTCGATGCCTACGACGATGCGCTCTCTGGGTTCGCGACAAAAGGTGCTGTTGCGGCGTCATCTCCTTCAGATGTTGCCGATAAGGCGGACGTCGTTCTGATCAGCTTGCCCACGCCGGAGATCGTCAGGGAGGTAGTGCTTGGGAAAAGCGGCTTGGCCGCTGGATCTAGGTGCCGGACTATCATCGATCTCTCGACTACGGGGCCCCACACCGCCTCCGAGGTCGGGGCTGCCCTGCAGGCACGCGGGAAGATCTGGATGGACGCTCCGGTCAGCGGTGGTGTCGGCGGTGCGAAAGCGGGCACATTGGCTGTAATGGTGTCCGGTCCGCGTAGTGAATACGATCACCTGCTGCCCCTCCTTCATGTCATCGGCAAGGTTTTCTTCGTCAGTGAGATAGCTGGCCAAGGCCAGACCATGAAGATCGTTAACAATCTGCTCTCCGGCGCGGCCCTCGTTTTGACGGCCGAGGCCCTTGCCATGGGCGTGAAAGCGGGCCTGAAGGCCGAGACGATGATTGATGTCATAAACGCCAGCAGCGGGCGCAATAGCGCAACCGCGGACAAGTTTCCCAAGGCGGTCCTGAACGGCGATTTCAACTATGGCTTTTCTACTAAGCTGATGTTCAAGGACATCAATCTCTTCATCGAAAAGGCTGAAGAGATGGGCCTGTCGCTCCGCACGGCCGCCGCCATCCGGCAGCTGTGGTTCGAGACCCTGAACGAGATTGGCGACAAAGATTTCACGACCGTGGCCCAGCTAGTGGAGCGGCGTGCTGGCGTCGAAATCCGACAATCGGCTGAAGCGGCGGAATAGAAAGCCTTGGCAGCCTGTTCCGGCGTGTAACAAAATAATGCGCCTGGTCGTTCCAAAACCGGGCTGATGACCTGAATGGAGTGTATTGAAGATGTGTGACGGCAATTCCAATAAGATCAGTGGCTGGCGGGGATGGCCGGACCTGCCCCCCTCCCCGGCGATCGAACCGCTAGGAGATTGGCTGGACCTTTCCCATGTGCTGGACGAAAATGTCGCCCTAGCCTCCGTCTTCCCCAAGCCCCGCTTCGAGCGCCTGAAGTCGATGCCCAAGGATCGGCTTAACGTGACGGAAATGCAAATGGTGGTCCACGCCGGGACCCATGTGGATGCACCACGGCACTTCCTGCAGGATGGCCCTGCCTTCGATGAAATCCCCCTGAAGCACCTGCACGGCCAAGGGGTCGTTGTTTCCTGCCCCGCCAACCCCTTCGGAGAAATTGATCTCGCCGACTTGGAAAGCGCGGCTGCACACATTCGTGAAGGCGATATCGTGGCCCTGCACACGGGTTGGTGGAAGCATGTCGGAACAGCAGTCTATGACGACCATCCCTGCCTGACGCCAGCGGCAGCTCAATGGCTCGTGGAGCGCAAGGTGAAGCTGCTGGCCACGGACTTCCCCTCTCCTGACCTGGCAATCAGTCGACGCGGGGTGGGCTTTAACTGGCCAGTGCATCACATCCTATTGACGAACGGTACCTTGGTCTCGGAGAACATCACCGGCCATGAAACGCTGGTCGGCCAGCGCGCAGAATTCCTGTTCCTGGCCCTGAACATCGCAGGCTCGGACGGTGCGCCCGCACGCGTGCTTGCGCGGCCAATCCGCTAACCTAGTGGTGGGAGCGCATTCCCAATGGCGCATGGGGTTCAGGCCACGTCTGAACGGCCCTCCTTCCGCTAGTCACTCTTGATAAACTTCGTAAGCTCATCCAGGGAGGGGCGGGTCTAAGTTGATGTGTAACAGACCGAATACTTCGGGGACATTCTGCTTCTACATGCCCAAGGCGGCGCATTAGACATACCGATCTTGCTGCTAGCAAGCGCGCTTGTCCCCAGTGGTTTATCGTCAAATATGGTTTCACAAATGATCGAGGTGATCGATGAACGAAGAGAAATTTTCCGAGAAGTTTAAAAAAGGCTTGCAAACTCGCCGTGAAGTTTTAGGCGAAGCATACGTCGATTCGGCTGTCAACAAGGCGACTGAATTTAACTGGCCGATGCAAGAGTTCGTTACCGAATACTGCTGGGACGAAATCTGGAACCGTCCAGGGCTCAGCCGCAAGGATCGCTCGATGCTCAACCTGGGCATGATCTCTGCACTTGGCAGGTCGCAAGAACTGAAACTGCACGTTCGCGGCGCCATCAACAACGGCTGGACTAAAGAGGAACTGCGCGAGGTTTTTCTGCAGATCGCGGTGTACTGCGGTGTGCCGGCCGCCATTGACAGCTTCCGTACTGCGCAGGAAGTGTTCAACGAAATGGGAATCTGAACACCTCTTCATTGAAAACATCGCCGCTCATGCGAGCGGCAGCGCGGGGTGGACGATGCGTCCTGCGCGCGCCGGGAGTGAAAACCCTTCGGGGCGACCTAGCCTTCGAAGGCTGCACTCGGGGGCGGTAAGCGATGGTTTGAATGAGTCTCGCGTGCAATTCGAGCAGTCGAAACGGGCGCAAGCAGCTGTCCTGATCCTGCCATTAAGAACGTTTTTCGCTTTCTATACTACAAGCTCAAGGGATGCCATGAAAACAATATTAATTAATGGCCAATGGCTTGCTGCCCACGACGAACGCCTAATTGGCGTGGACGAGCCATCAACGGGTGAAGTCTTCACCCAGGTAAGTCGCGGAGGCGAGCGGGAAATCAACGCGGCAGTCCAATCGGCGCGCCAGGCACTGAATTCCAGTTGGGGACGGTTCACTGCGGCAGAGCGGGGACGGCTGCTGCTCAGAATCGGCAACCGGATACTCCAACAAGCCAAGGAAATCGCGCAAATCGAATCACGCGATACCGGCAAGCCGCTGCATCTGGCGGAGCGAGACATTGCCGTGCTGGCACGTTACTTTGAATATTACGGCGCGGCGGCTGACAAGCATCATGGTGAAGTCATTCCGTACCTGAACGGTTATACCGTTAATGTCGTGCATGAACCTCTTGGGGTAACCGGGCACATAATTCCCTGGAACTACCCTTCCCAGATGTTCGGTCGTACGGCCTGTCCGGCGTTGGCCGCCGGCAATGCGATCGTGTTGAAACCGTCTGAAGAAGCGTGCCAGTCGGTGCTTTACATCGCGACGTTGATGATGCAGGAAGGCCTGCCCGACGGAGCGCTCAATATTGTCACTGGATTTGGCCATGAGGCCGGCGCGGCCCTGACCGGACACCCAGACATCAATATGGTCACTTTTACCGGCTCACCTAGCGTAGGCGCACTCGTGCAGCAGGCGACCGCAGCCAACCATGTCCCCTGTGTGCTTGAATTGGGAGGCAAGTCGCCACAAATTGTTTTCGCCGACGCTGACCTCGACAAGGCGGTGCCCGTTATTGTCACCGCCCTCGTACAAAATACAGGGCAAACCTGTTCGGCAGGTACCCGTTTGCTAATCCAGCGCGAAATCTACGATGAGGTGGTGTCGCGCGTTGCGGCGCGGTTCGAGGGTGTTCGGGCCGGCATGCCGAACTCCGGCGCCGATTGTGGCCCGATCATCACCCGTGCGCAGTTCGAGCGTGTGCAGGCCTTTATCCACCGCATCCGTGAAGCCGGTTTGCCGCTACTTGCATCCGGCCAGATCGACGGTGTCGAGCCGGGCGGGTTCTTCGTTCCCCCGATGCTGTTCGGGCCTGTCCCTCGTGATCACGAACTGGCCACCGCCGAGGTATTCGGCCCGGTGCTTGCGGCGATGCCCTTCGAAGACGAGGCGGACGCCATCGAGCTCGCCAACGCGACGCAATACGCTCTGGTGGCCGCGGTATGGACCGAGAACGGTGCGCGCCAGCAGCAGATGGCGCACTCGGTGGTCGCAGGCCAAGTCTATATCAACTGCTATGGCGCTGGCGGTGGGGTCGAGTTGCCCTTCGGCGGCAGAAAGAAAAGCGGCTACGGGCGTGAGAAAGGCTTCATCGCGCTGGGTGAGTTCACAACCACCAAAACCATCGTTAACTGTTTCGATTGACGTTCGGGCTCTGCATCGGCCCCGCTGAGACAGGACGGCCTGCTATTCACCACAGCGTCCCGTGCGCACAGGCCGTCGCTAAGGGCTCGACAATCTTTGCATATGCCGCGAAATCGGCACCGCATTCGGCCAGCGTTAATGCCGGTATTAGTAAAAGCGAATTCAAAACGACTTCGCTCCGGTAGTAATCTTTATCAAGATTGCTACCAGAGCAGTAACGGAATTGTCCAACTGCTCGATAGGCGACCATGGACATGCTCGACTTTGCATATCGACGGTCGGACGGATCACGCCTGACTTGTCAGAACGCCGGGACGAAGAAATGGATGGGTTAGTGATTAAGCTTCCCGTATCTCAGGCCTGACAATGTGAAGAGAGAGTTTGCTCGGCACGCGTGCATATGCCGAGCAGCAACCAGCGATAGAAAGTCTATTGATTTCAAATACTGAACAGCCGGTGTAAATACAACAAATATAAAAATAGAGGAACAGCAAATGCTCCGTAAAATAATAATGTACCTTGGTGTTGCATTGTCGTTGCCCACGAGTCTCGCATATGCAGAGTCCATGACGCTGAAGTTGGCGCACCAGTGGCCCCACCCGATCATCGAGCAGCCTCCGCGATTTTACGACTACCTGAAGCCGGTGTTGGAGACTTTGCGGCAGTAACGAAGCCGGCCGCGCCGAGTCCACGAAAGGAGCACATCATGGCCAACGAAACCTACCAAGTATTCGCGCTGCGCTACGCCACGGTGCAGCGCAGCTCTTCCGAGAACTTCTTGGGTGGCGATCCTCACGAAACCTCCACCCGCATGGACTATTACGTGTGGCTCCTGCGCTCCCCGACACGCACGCTGCTGGTCGATACCGGCTTCAACGAGAACGCCGCCCGCGAGCGCAAGCGCGAGTTCCTGCGCTGCCCGATCGAGAGTCTGTCCGTGCTCGGGATATCGCCGCACGAGATCGACGAGGTGATCCTCACCCACCTGCATTACGACCACGCCGGCAATCACGACCTCCTGCCCAATGCCCGCTTCTATCTGCAGGAACGAGAACTGCACTATGCGGTCGGCCCGTCCATGCGGCACGCGGTGCTGCGCCATCCCTACGCCGTGGACGATATTGTCGACGTGGTGCGCGCCCTCTACGAAGAGCGCATCGTCTGCCTAAACGGCCGGACCGAGCTGGCGCCCGGCGTCATCGTGCATCAGGTCGGCGGGCACACCGCCGGACTGCAAATCGTGCAGGTCTGGACGCGCAAGGGCTGGCTGGTGTTGAGTTCGGATGCCAGCCACTATTATGCTAACTACGAGCAGGCCCGGCCTTTTCCCATCGTGCACAACGTTGCGGAAATGCTCGACGCTTACGACACCATGCGCGGCCTGGCCGCGTCGCCGGACCTCGTGATACCGGGCCACGATCCGCTGGTGATGGAGCGCTTCCGGGCGCCCTTCGCCGCTGCACAGGACATCGTCGTCCAACTGGCCTGATCCATGACGATCATCCTGAAGGAGCGCCCGTCATGAACTTAGCCGGACCACTGCTGTGCGAAAGGCCGGCCTGATCGATCAGCCACAGGCGGAGTAACACAGCCACGAATCACGAAGGTGTCTGGCCCCTTAGATCGGATTTTGGACAATAAGAAAAACAACAAGCGCTGGTTGCTATAGGGAGCAAACTGAATGAAATCGTTCTGGAGCTTACGGAAAATTAGTGTATTTATCTTAGGTATAATAGGTCTAATCGCGACTGTCTTGGGGGCTTATAACGTAGCTGGACGCTATTTGTTCAACAGTTCCTCCGCAAACGCTGAAGAGATCATCATCTATCTGATCATCTCCTGCTACGTAATCGGCATCGGGCTGGGGGAATTCGGCAACAGCCACATCAGGGCAACCGTAGTGACCGATCTGCTTGGCCATCGCACCAGGCAGGTGGCGTCGTTCATCAGCGCTGGCTCAACACTGCTCTTTGCCGGCCTGATGATCTGGTATGGCATCGAAGTCGCGATCCAGAGGTACGATATTGGCGAGGTATCGGCGACATCTCTCAAGTTTCCCCAGTGGATTGTCCGGCTCTCAGTTCCAATCGGCTTCTTTCTGGTCGCAATCGCAATTCTATCGCGCATGGTTTCATCCACACGTAAACGGGCTCTGGAAACGGGTAACACGTTATCCAGATGGCCCAGGAGCTGACATGCTGATTTACATTCCGATCCTACTGCTGGCCGTGTTACTTGTCCTGGGCACCCCTGTCTACGTAAGCCTTGGGCTGGCGGCTACGACAGGATTCCTCCTGGTGAACTTCCCCCTCGGCACTCTGGCCGACGTCTTTTACAACAGCCTAACCCCGGCCATGCTGCTCGCCGTTCCATTCTTCATAATTACGGCGAAACTAATGACCGAAGGTGGAATCTCGGATTCCCTTGTGCGCTTTGCCAAGGCATGGGTTGGCCCCCTTCCAGGCGGCCTGGGCGTGGCCACCATTTTAGCCTGTATGGTCTTCTCGGCAATCTCGGGCTCCAGCGTCGCCACGACCCTGGCCATCGGGGCAATCACCATCCCGGCAATGACCAATGCCGGCTATGAGAAAAGCTATGCCATGGGAGTTGTTTCCGCAGGTGCAACCCTGGGCATTCTCATCCCGCCGAGCATCCCCCTGATCCTTTACGGGTTCATCACGGGCGCATCGGTCCGCGATCTCTTTATCGCGGCGCTGCTGCCGGGCATCGCCGCCGCCTGCTTCTTCTCCCTAACTGCTGTTCTGGTTGCTTGGAAGCGCGGCTATGCGCGACTGCCGAAGGAAACCGCGCACGCGCGTTGGCAAGCCACGCGCCATGCATTTCCCAGCATGCTTCTGCCGATCTTGATTCTGGGAGGCATCTATGGGGGTGTCTACACGCCCACCGAAGCATCGCTGATCTCCGTCGTCTATGCTCTAGTCATCGGTCAGCTGTTCTACGACCGGATGGGCTTGAAACAGATCCTGATGGCTGTGGGAGAGGCTCTGAGGGAAGCCGCGTTTATCATGGCCATTATCGGCTCAGCAATACTCTTCGGCCACTACCTGACCGTTTCTGGATTGGGGGGCAGCATCTCCAGTACGATTGAGAGCGCGGGTGTTGGTCCCTACGGATTCCTGATTATGACCTTTCTGGTGCTCGTGGCTTTGGGCACATTCATGGAAGTTACTTCAATGCTGCTCATCATGGTGCCTCTTCTGATGCCTGTCATGATGCTGCTGAACGTCGATGCGATTCACTTTGCTGTCCTGTTTGTCATTGCCATGGAAATCGGGCTGATCACGCCTCCTGTCGGCATGAACCTCTTCATCGTAACTCGCGTGGCCGAAGGAAAGCTCCAGATGGCGATCCGGGGTGCGGTTCCCTACATTCTGGTCCTTCTCGGCTTAGCGCTTCTCGTCCTGTTCGTTCCAAGCATCATCCTTTTCTCCGTGTAGTGCTTAGAAAACCAAACGCTCAACTAATCGAAAACTCATAGGAGTCACAACAATGACAACCAGAAAACCCCTTGCATGGTTGATGGGCGCGGCGGCTGTCGTAGCTCTTGGCCTTACGGAAGCCATCCCACAGGCCCAGGCACAGGAAACCCATTCTTTCCGTTTCTCCACGGACTCGCCCGCTAGCAATGTCAAAGTGAAGGCCGAAATGAAATGGGCAGAGCTCGCCAGGGAGCGGTCGGACGGACAGATTGACATCAAGATCTTCACCAGTGCACAGCTCTATAATGATGCCCAGGCCATCCCGGCCGTCAGCTCCGGTGCCATAGACATGGCTGCGCCGCCAAGCATGCTGTTGACGTCAGTCGTACCACAGTTCGCTGGAGTGGTCAAGCACTTTGTGACAACCCAGTTAAGCTGCTTTCCTCAGTTCAACAGCGGCTGCTTCGTAACCCATCGGGCTGATATAACCCAGCGTAGAGTGCAGCCGTCGACTGTTATAAAACATCACAACGTAATCCAGAATGTCCCGCTGTGACTCGGTGCGCGTCTGGTCGCTTCGCCACTGCACACGCTCCTTTTTCAAGCTCGCAAAAAAGCTTTCGGCGACCGCGTGTCCCAGCAATCGCCTTTGCGGCTCATGCTACCAACGAAGCCGTTTGCGTACAGCAACCGCCGATAAGCGTTGCTGGCATATTGAGAGCCTCGATCCGAATGGATGATTAAACCGGGTTTCGGTTGCCGCTGCCAGATGGCCATGTTCAGGGCGTCTGTCACCAGCTTGGCGTTCATCCGTGACCCCATGCTCCAACCGACTATCCGCCGGCTGAATAAATCGATGAAGACCGCCAGATACAGCCAGCCTTCTCGGGTCCAGATATAAGTGATGTCACCGACGTACGCCTGATCAGGCTCAGCAGCGCTAAAGTCTCGTGCCAGTACGTTGTCGAACACCGGCTGTTTATGGTCGCTGTTGGTGGTTACTTTAAACTTCCTCCGGTACCGGGCTTTAACGTCGGCCTCGCGCATTAGAGACCGCGCCTTTCGCCGACCTACTGGATAGCCCAGAGCGTTCAGAGCGTGCTTCATCCGCCTGGAGCCATAGCTCTTGTCGCTACTTTGAGCGACCTCCTTCACAGCCTCAATCATCGCCTCGTGCTCTACATTCGGCAGCCGTTCGCGTTGACGTTGGCAGTACCGATAATAGGCATTGCGACTGACACCCAAGAGCCGACTCATTACGTCGACTGGCCAGGTCTTCTTATGCTGGGTGATGAACGCGTACTTTAATGCGTTTCCTTGGCAAAGAAGACCGTCGCTTTTTTTAAGATGTCTTTCTCCATTTTCAAACGGCGATTTTCTTCTCGCAACTGACGAATTTCCAACTGTTCAGCGGTCAGTTTGCCGTTCCCTCTGAAAGCCTGCCCATCGACCGATTCATGCTCTTTTATCCAACGCCCCAGCATGTTTGGGTTGATCTCCAGACTGCGCGCCGCGTGGGCTCTTGAATACCCCTGCTCCAGCACAAGGCTGATGGCGTCCAGCTTAAATTCTTTCCTGATTACGCATGTTGATCAGCCACCATTCCACCAGCTTGACCTATACTGGAGTTATGTCCAGTAGAGGAGTCGACGTCATGGCACGCAACCCAATCCAGTTCCAGCCCGGCTTGTCGTTACCGGCGTTTCTTGAGCAGTACGGCACGGAAGCACAGTGCCAAGCAGCCCTCTTTCAGCATCGCTGGCCCAAGGGCTTCGTGTGCCCTGAGTGTGGTAATAGCACAGGCTGTCGACTGTCCCGAGGGCACTACCAGTGCCACCGCTGCCACCATCAAACCTCGCTGACGGCCGGCACCATCTTTCATGCGACACACCTGCCGTTGACCATCTGGTTCCTGGCCATTTATCTGCTGACCCAGCGCAAGAGTGGTATCTCGGCACTACAACTGTCCCGGGAGCTTGGCGTCGCCTACAACACGGCCTGGAAACTCAAGCACAAGCTGATGCAGGTCATGCATGAGCGCAACCAGGGAGAGAAGCTCTCCGGGCGCATTGAGATTGATGACGCCTACCTGGGCGGTGAACGGCCGGGAAAGCGCGGTCGCGGCGCTGAGCACACGTTCCCGTTTGTGGCCGCCGTACAAACCGATGAGGCGGGCCATCCGCAGCGTGTTCAGCTACGACGTGTGAGCGGTTTTAGCCTTGTCGGGATACGTCGCTACGCCCAACAGGCCATTGCGCCCGGAAGCCAGGTCATCAGTGACGGCCTATGGTGTTTTCGGGCCTTCGACACTCCCATCTACAGCCATGACCGCCACATCACCGGGGGTGGGCGTGCCAGCGTGAAGAATCCTGAGTTCAACTGGGTCAACACCCTGCTTGGCAACGTCAAGAACGCGATCACCGGTACCTACCATGCCCCTCGCTATCTTGCCGAGTTCGAATATCGCTTCAACCGGCGCTATGACCTCAGCGCCATGATCCCACGTTTTCTGACAGTGGCAACCCGGACACCACCGATGCCTTACAGGCTGTTGAAGATGGCTGAAGCTTATGCGTAATCAGGAATTCTTTTGAGTACAGCTTTCTTGTGGTCATGTAGGTTCTCCAGGTTCAGGTATTATTCCTTAACTGGGCTGGTCACATCCATTCAACCACTTCACGGGAACACCTGTGTTGTTATCCACTCCCTTCATTGTTTGTATGCTTGCTATTGCCTTTGATTATCTATTGGGCGAGCCGCGCCGCATGCACCCGGTTGTCGGGTTCGGGCGATTGGTCACCGTTGTGGAAAAGAGGTTCAACATCGCACCGGAAAACCCCCGGCTAAGTCTACCAGCAGGCTTTTTAGCGGTTCTTTTGCTAACGGTGCCTCTGCTGTGCCTGGCCGTCTGGGTTTCTGTGACCCTCGATGGGCTGCTGTTGATGTTGGCTCAGGCGGTAGCGCTTTGGCTGGCAATTTCGCTTCGCGGGCTAACAGAGCATGGCCGATCGGTAGCTGAACCGCTACACGAGGGCGACCTTGAAAGGGCCCAGGAGCAGGTTAGTCGCATTGTCAGTCGCCAGGCCAGTGCACTTGATGAGCGAGGCGTGGCCGCTGCGGCGACCGAGTCCATGCTGGAGAACGGAGCAGATGCGGTGTTTGCCAGCCTGTTCTGGTTCCTGATAGCAGGCATTCCCGGCGTGGTTGTGCACCGAATGGTGAATACCCTGGATGCCATGTGGGGGTATCGCAACCCGCGATTTCTGTATTTTGGCCGGGCTGCAGCGCGGCTCGATGACCTGATGGGCTGGGTTCCCGCTCGCCTGACTGCTCTCACCTATATGCTGTTGGGCGATTGCAAACTAGCCTGGTGGTGTTGGCGAAATCAGGCCCCGCAATGGGATAGCCCCAATGCCGGGCCTGTTATGGCGGCGGGTGCAGGTGCACTGAATGTGCGACTTGGTGGGCCCTCGCCTTATCCCTCTGGTGTTAAGCAGCGCCCGATTTTGGGTGGTATTCAGGATGCGAGTTCAGCCAGTATTGAAGCTGCGATCACGCTGGTGCGGCACGGGGTTTGGCTATGGATTGGTGTTGTTCTGGCGATTACAGCGCTTATCTTGTGCGCCCGGCACGGGCGCACTCCTGGAGGTGCAAGTCCTCCCGTAAGCTGGCCACAGCGAACGAAGTGAAGCGCAACTGCGGAAGGGTGACCGACCGTGGGGAGGAAGCGTGGAGCGTAAACCGCGAGCCGATGAACAAGAATCGGATATGAGGCGCTGCTAAGCAGGGCGAGCGGGCAAGAAGCCGCGAAGCTCTTGTGGTCAAGGCAAGGTGGTGTAAATCCGGCGGTTGTGCGGTGAAGGAGTGTGTTCTTACCCGGGGAGATCTCGCCTCATGCCTGAAAGGGCGACGTGGAAACACGGAGCGAGAAGTCAGCAGAGGCCATAGTAGCTCCACCACGGAGCGAAGGGCCGAACGAGAAGGAGCGTCAAACGACTTGACGATGAGGTCTGTCAGGCATCAGATGCCCGCATCCGCGGGGCGGGTCACGCACCGGGAAGGTGAAGCCTTGCCGTGCGTGTCCAGCGATGAAACAGAACTCCCGCGTCGAGATCCGAAGGGCGCAGGGCGAAGCCTGCTAGAGCAGGCGTTCGCGAGAGAGAATATGCAACGGGCATGGAAGCGTGTAAAGGCGAATAAAGGCGCCGCAGGTGTCGACGGTCTGGATATCAGCCAAACCGCCGAACACCTGAGATGGGCTTGGCCTGACCTTCGGCAGCAACTGCTGGGAGGCACTTACCGGTCACAGCCTGTCCGTCGGGTAAGCATACCGAAACCGGACGGAAGTGAGCGGGAACTGGGTATTCCCACCGTGACCGACCGTTTGATTCAACAAGCACTGCTGCATGTGCTGCAACCTCTGATTGATCCTAGCTTCAGCGAACACAGTCACGGCTTTCGCCCGGGCCGCCGTGCCCACGATGCCGTTCTGTCCGCCCAGCGATACGTCCAGCAAGGCCGCCACATTGTGGTTGATGTGGATTTGTCCAAGTTCTTTGACCGCGTCAATCACAACATTCTGATCGACCGCCTGAGGAAACGCGTGAACGACCCCGGTCTGATCCGGCTGGTTCGCGCCTACCTGAACGCGGGGATTATGGATGGCGGGGTGATCACCCGGCGAGTGGACGGGACGCCGCAAGGTGGCATATGAAAAGCTTTTCATATGCCGCCTTATGTACACCTACTCGTTATGCAAAGTGGATCGCTGTATCCGCGTAGTGCGTACTGACTTGGAGAAAACACTTTGCATAACGAGGTGGTGCGTATGCTACAACGTGCTCAACCACGAGAGAAGATTACCGTCCTTTGTCCAATGAGGTAAAGTGCTGGCGACGATGTCTGGATACGCGCCCTCAAGCGCTTTGCGCTTCATCTCGGTATCAGCCAGGCTCTGCGATACCCGGCAATCGAACTCTCAGTGTAATGCAATCGGTGCAGTTCATTCTCTAGACGATGAGTCAACTCATCAAATGTAAGCACGGACATGGTTACTGACGCCTGCGTTAATGGGAGTCTCCATTCTCACCACAGCAGTCAGGTTTTATGCAAAGTCAATCGGACGAGAATACAGCTACCTGCTGCTCTCCAGCGCAATACTTTGCATAACGAGTAGATGTACATAAGGCGGCCCCCTATCGCCGCTGCTGGCCAACGTGCTGCTGGATGAAGTGGATCGGGAGCTGGAACGCCGAGGGCACTGTTTTGCCCGATACGCCGATGACTGCAACGTTTACGTGCGCAGCCAGAAGGCGGGAGAGCGGGTGATGCGACTGCTGAGGCGCTGCTACGACACACTGCATTTGAAGATTAACGAATCCAAGAGTGCAGTGACGAGCGTGTTTGGGCGCAAGTTCCTTGGCTATGCTTTATGGCAGGGTCCGAACGGCGAAGTCCGCCGTGCGGTCTCAGCGAAGGCATTGCAAGCGTTCAAGCTGCGGATCCGGCAACTGACTCGACGTTCGGGAGGGCGCAGCATGGAACAAGTGGTGGAGAAGCTTCGACGCTATCTGCTGGGCTGGAAAGGTTACTTCAAGCTGTCGCAAACTCCACGCATCTGGCGCTCGCTGGATGGATGGATACGTCGGCGCTTGAGGGCTATGCAGCTTAAGCAGTGGCGACGAGGTAAGACGATCTATCGGGAGCTGATGCGCCTGGGCGCAAATCCCTGGGTGGCACAATCGGTAGCGGCTCTGAGCCGGCGCTGGTGGCACAATAGCTTGTCTGCTATCCACAACGTGTTGACGGTTGCCTACTTCGATCGGCTGGGTGTGCCAAGACTCTCATGACCTCAACTTCTCGAACCGCCCGGTGCGGACCCGCATGCCGGGTGGTGTGGGAGGGGCGGAGCCTCATGGCTCCCCCCTATCCCGATTTTGGTGGTGCACTAACAATGATGTTGGAACACGGTGGACGGTTGAATAAAGCGACAGAACGCTGGGGCATTCCCCGCTCAGAATGGCTTGACCTGTCCACTGGCATAAACCCAATTGGCTGGCCGGTGCCCGATATACCGGCGGAGCTATGGCAAAGACTGCCCGAAGCCGATGACGGGCTCGAAGAGGTTATTCGCCAGTGGTCGGGTGCGCCTCCCTCGGCCGCCTGTGTTCCAGTGCCCGGCAGCCAGGCGGCTATTATGGCTTTGCCAAGATTGCGTAAACCCTGCCGTGTCGGCATACCTGTGCCTGGTTATCGTGAGCATGGGCACAGCTGGCGAAACGCGGGTCATACGATTATCCCCATAGGGCCTGAACAAACCGGCTGTGGCGCTTCAGGTTGCGATGATCGTTGGCTCGATCAGCTGGATGTGCTGGTGTGGATTAATCCCAATAATCCGACAGGAGAAATAATCTCGCCATCTACACTGTTACGTTGGTATCAACGACTGAAAAAGCGCGGTGGCTGGCTGGTTGTTGATGAGGCATTTATGGATGCTACGCCGGCATTTAGTCTTTGCTCTCATGTCGGGCAGCCAGGTTTGGTAGTGCTCCGTTCGCTGGGAAAGTTTTTTGGTCTGGCTGGGGTGCGCGCCGGGGCGGTGCTGGCGGACTTTGCAGTTGCTGACTCGTTAAAAAGAGTGCTCGGCCCTTGGCCGCTTGGGGGGCCAGCTCGCTATGTGATGGCGCAGGCGCTGAGCGATACGGTTTGGCAGCTTCAGGCCCGCGCCTGCTTGCAACAGAGTGCGGGCAGGTTGCGCGAGATACTGCAAGCAGCCGGGCTCACGTTGGCTGGTGGCGGCGCACTGTTCCAGACAGTTCGCACTGATAATCCACAATCGCTGGCGGATAAGCTGGCTGCACAGGCGGTGTTGGTTAGGGTCTTTGAGCCGCCAGGAATGCTGCGGTTTGGCCTGGCGGCAGATGAGAGTCAGTGGCGAAAGCTGGAAATGGCATTGGCTGGAAAGGCTTGTGATTAGTCATTGACTAAACATTAACGCATTGTTAGCCTTACAGCCGTTTTCAGGTGTTGTTCTGGCGTTATCATCATCGCCGCAATAGTGAAACGGGAAGCCGGTTAAAGTCCGGCACTGCCCCCGCAACGGTAAGTGAGTGAACGGCTAAGAAAGGTGCCACTGTGCAAACGCATGGGAAGGCTTGCGCCGTTCAGCAATACAGCTCACAAGTCCGGAGACCGGCCTGTCAACACACCGAACGCTGCGGAGGGCAGTTGCGGTGGGTAAACACCGACCCTGTTTCACGGCATTTCCCCACCTTTTGTAAGGCGCCCGCTTCACTTGCGGCCTGCTTTTGCGCCCCTTTGCAGCACCAAAAAACTAACCATGCGGGTGCGCGTGGTGTGTCGATGAGTGCGTTTCATGAAAGCTTTCCGGTTTGTTGCCAGCAGTCTGTTGGTGCCTTTTGCATTAAGTCCTCTTTCTATTGCGGTTGCCCAAGAATCCACCGGCGCGATTCTGGATCCGATTGTTGTTACCGCTACGCTAGGCCCTAAAACTGTGGGTGAGAGCTTGGCATCGGTGACGGTTATCAGCGAAGAAGAGATTCGCTCGAAAGCGCCTGCTGACTTTTCTGATCTTCTGCGCGGCCAGCCGGGGATCAACGTGGTTGGTAACGGCTCCTTTGGCAAATCAACCAGCGTTTTTACCCGCGGTGTACAGAATGCCGGTACCGTTCTTCTGATTGACGGCGTAAAGCTGCACTCTGCGACGGGCGGCGGTGCCTCCTGGCAGTACGTTCCGACAGATCTTATTCAACGCGTGGAAGTTGTACGTGGTCCGCGTAGTTCGCTTTATGGCGCAGACGCTATGGGCGGTGTGGTTCAGGCTTTCTCGTTGGACCCGGAACAAGGACAGCGGGGCTGGGTTGAGGCTGGTGCAGGTAACT
This sequence comes from Marinobacter sp. M3C, assembly GCF_023311895.1. GTDB lineage: Bacteria > Pseudomonadota > Gammaproteobacteria > Pseudomonadales > Oleiphilaceae > Marinobacter. Next base: position 145,736 of record NZ_CP092285.1, on the reverse strand, counting down.
TTGATACCCAAAAAACCAGTGCAGGTGCTTCTGGTTCGATTGGCAACACGCGTTTCAGCTTGAGCGGCTTGCATAAAGAGAGTGACGGCACGGCCATTATCGAGAACGGTGAAGATAAGGGCTTTCGCAATACCGCCGGCCTTGGCCGGGTTGTGCACACGCTCGATAACGGCGGTGAAGCCAGCATCATGTTGTTGCAGTCTGAGGGCAACACCGAGTACGAAGGTGGCAATATTGATTACCTGATCCGCACTGTCGGTTTTGGGTTGATGACGCCACTGACTGACAGTTGGCGAATGGGTATTCAGTTTGCCGAATCACGGGATGAAACTGAGTCGTTCACAGACTTTGGCGACAGCATTTATAACACGCGATTGCGCCAGGCTAGATGGGAAAATACCCTCTCGTTCAATGTCCATGAGCTGGTTGTGGGTGCAGAGCTGCAGCAGGATGAGGTCAGCGGTTCCCAGAATTATTCAGAAACCAGTAGAACCAATACGGCGGTATTCAGCCAGTTGCGCCTGAACTTTGGCCCGGTTGATGCTCAACTCAGTCTTCGCGGCGATGACAACGAAGCCTACGGCACCAACGAAACGGGTGGCTTGGCATTGGGTTACAGTTTTGACCAATCACACCGTGTCCGCGCGAGTTACGGTACGGCGTTCAGAGCGCCTACGTTCAATGACCTCTACTGGCCATTATCGTTTAACTACCAGGGCAATCCTGACCTGGAACCCGAGAAATCAGACAGCTATGAACTGGGCGTTAGCGGAAACTACCAGGTATGGTTTTGGGACCTGGCTGTTTATCAAATGGATATTGATAACCTGATTAGCTCTGGGCAGATTGGCACCGTTGATACTCGTGTTAACGTCGACGAGGCACGAATTCGCGGAGCGGAGTTAGGTGGCGGCTACGAACACGACGGCTGGCGGGCAGCGGTTGCACTAACCTTCATGGACCCTGAAGACCGTAACACCAAAAACCAGTTGGCACGCCGCGCGAAGCAAACGGCTCGATTTGATCTGGATAAAACCATCAATAACTTTGAGTTTGGTGGATCGGTGATTGTCGAAGGAGATCGCTATGACGACGGAGCTAACACTGAACGTTTGGCGGGCTTTGGGACACTGGATATCCGCGCAGGTTGGAGCTTTGCTTCAAACTGGAGCACCCGCCTGACTTTGGTTAACGCGCTTGATAAAGAGTACTCAACAGCAGAGCGTTTTGACGGTGTGAAGTACATCTCTGCAGGCCGCACAGCCATGCTGTCCGTTCGCTATGATATTCAGTAAGTCATAAAGACTGGAGTAAAAACGTGGTTTCTCACTGGTTGAATTTCAGGTTTGCTTTTGGGTTTCTAGTAGCAATCTTGGCGTATCCGACATCAGCCGGTGAGATGCAACGTTGCGCTTTGGATGACACCGGAAAAGAGCTGTGTTTATCAGCCCCCGCCCAGCGCGTCATTACCTTGTCGCCTGGCGCCACAGAGCTGATGTTCGCGGCCGGCGCCGGTGACAAAGTAATGGCCGTAGTCAATTACAGTGACTATCCCCCGGCCGCCCTTGAACTCCCTCTGATTGGCAGCCACACCCGTGTCGATATGGAAGCTTTGCTGGCCCTTGATCCTGATCTGGTGATTACCTGGGTAACGGGTAATCCACCAGCACAGGTTGAGTTGCTTCAGGAGTTGGGCGTACCCACTTTTGCTATAGAGCCCCGCACCTTTGAGGGGGTTTCTAACGTTATTGAACGGCTTTCCACCCTAGCCGGTACCGAGCTGGAAGGTTACGCCGAAGCTGAGCGCTTCCGCGTTGGGGTTGCCGCTTTAACGCAGCAGTATGCCGGCGTTAAACCCATACCGGTGTTTTACCAGGTGTGGGAGAAACCTTTAATGACTGTGAACAACAAGCACCTGATTGGCAAAGTGCTGAAGTTGTGTGGCGGTGTGAATGTGTTTGGCGACATGCAACGGCTGATTCCCAGAATCAGTGCGGAAGTTGTGTTGCAGGCAGACCCCGATGCCATTCTTACCGGCAGCGTTGATGGCGTCAGCGACGACCAGTTGGATGAATGGAAGAAGTATGCGGGGCTGACCGCGGTGGAAAAAAACAATCTGCTTTTCGTGCCGGCGTCGCCTATTTCCCGGCCTACGCCGAGGTTGCTTGATGCCATACAAACAGTCTGTGAAAAACTGGAAAACGCCCGTGAACGATTATAGACAAGGTCCTAACGCCCGGGTTCTGAACCGATGACCCGCGCTTTGGTCAGCTTAGGCCTGTTGGCTCTGGCATCCATGGCTTTTGCGCTGGCGCTGGGAAGCGTGACTGTTTCGCCTGCGGATTTGTGGCAGGTTATTCAGGGCGAAGGCAGTACGCTGCACCGAACCCTGTTGCTGGATTTGCGGTTGCCGCGCACGCTTGCGGCGTTTGGCACCGGCGGGTTGTTGGCAGTGGCGGGCGCCCTGATGCAAGTGTTGCTGCGCAACCCGTTGGCAGATCCTTACGTGCTTGGGCTTTCAGGCGGCGCAGCCGTTGGCGCATTACTGGCCATGCTGATGGGAATGGGCACGTTGATAATATCGGGCTCGGCCTTTGCCGGCGCCATGCTGGCAACCGTGCTGGTGTTTGGCCTTGCCCACGGCACCGGCAGCTGGACACCGTCCCGCCTGTTGCTGACTGGCGTTGTAGTAGCGGCCGGTTGGGGCGCGGTGATTACCCTCATGCTGGCCATTACCCCTTCCTACAAACTGCCCGGCATGCTGTATTGGCTGATGGGCGATGTGTCCTACGCCCGCTCGCCCTGGCCGGCAGTTGTAGTGCTGGCGGTGTCGGTGGTGGTGATTATGCCCCTGGCCCGTAACCTGAATGTGCTGGCGCGGGGGCCCATGCAAGCCGCGGCGCTGGGTGTGTCGGTGCGACCTTTGGAATGGACAATTTACGTTCTGGCCAGCCTGCTGACAGCAACGGCGGTCACCACCGCAGGCAGCATCGGATTTGTGGGTTTGATTGTGCCCCACATGCTGCGACTGATTCTGGGCAACGACCAGCGCATTATCCTTCCTGCCAGCGCACTGGCTGGCGGTACCTTGCTGGTATTGGCAGATACCCTTGCCCGCACTATGATTGCGCCCGAACAGCTGCCCGTTGGGGTGATTACTGCTTTGCTGGGCGTGCCTACGTTCCTGTACCTGCTGCACCGGAGCCGCTGATGAGCACGCTGAGCACCCGTGATCTGATTATCAACGTACCTGGTCGGCCTGACGGCTTCCCTTTGAGCATGAGCATAGAGCCCGGTCAGATATGGGGCGTGCTGGGCCCCAACGGCGCTGGTAAAACCACGTTATTGCACACATTGGCCGGATTACTGCCCGCCCGCAGTGGCCAGGTGCAGCTGAACAGCAGGTCGTTTACCGCACTGAAACGTCGCGACATTGCCCGGCAACTGGGCCTGGTGTTTCAGGAGCGCCAGGACAGCTTTCCGGCGACCGTGCTGGAAACCGCTTTGATTGGCCGGCACCCCTGGTTATCGCCCTGGGACAGTGAGCAGGGTGAGGATCTGCGTCGTGCGGAGCAGGCTTTAACCACACTGGACGTGGACCATCTGTCAGATCGCCTGCTCAATACCCTGTCGGGTGGCGAGCGCCAGCGCGTGGCTATTGCCACCCTGATGACCCAGAACCCCGATGTTCTGCTGTTGGACGAACCCACAAACCACCTGGATTTGCACCATCAGGTGAAGGTGATGAATCTGCTGCGTGATCAGGCGGGTGCTGGCAAAGCCGTGTTCATGTGCCTGCACGATCTGAATCTGGCGGCACGCTGGTGCACTCACGCACTTTTGCTCTATACCAACGGCGATGCCTGCTGGGGGCCCGCTAAGAATATGTTGGAGCCGGCAGCGCTTGAACGGCTCTACAACCAGAAATTAATCACCGTAGAAGCAGATGGTGCACCCGTTTTTGTACCCGTAAGTTTCTAATGAACCATTGGAATCTGGCTGATCAATGACCATAACCGTACCGGCAGTAATGATAACCGCACCCGCCTCCGGGCAGGGTAAATCCTTGGTCACAGCCGCCTTGGCGCGCCTGCATCGCAATGCCGGCCGCAAGGTGCGGGTGTTCAAACACGGTCCGGATTATCTCGACCCCATGGTGCTGGAAGTCGCATCCGGCCAGCCGGTGTACCAGCTTCATCCGTGGATGACCGGTGAAGATGAGTGCCGCTGGCGGGTGGCAGAGGCCGCGCAAGATGCCGATCTTATTTTAATTGAAGGCGCCATGGGTTTGTTTGACGGCACCCCGCCCAGCGCCGATCTGGCCAAGCTGCTGGGCATTCCGGCCCTGCCGGTGATTGACGCCAGCGGCATGGCGCAAACCTTCGGTGCCCTGGTGCTGGGGCTGGCAAGCTTTGACCCCGAGCTGTCTGTGTACCAGGTTATTGCCAACAAAGTTGGCAGCCCGCGCCATGGCGACATGCTGAAAGAACGCTTGCCGGATGGCATCAGCCTGCTGGGCGCTATTCCACGGGATGACGCCATGAGCATTCCGGACCGGAATCTGGGTCTGGTGCAGGCGGCAGAGCTGGAAGGTTTGGATCAACAGCTTGATCAGGCGGCCGAAGTGCTCAAAGCTGCGGGCCTCGATGTGTTGCCAAAAGCGGTGGCCATCGCTGCATCAGAGCGCTCAAAACCAGAGGCGTTGCTGGCAGGTGTGCGCATTGCCATCGCCCGCGATCTGGCTTTCAGTTTTATCTACCGTGCAAACACAGAACTGCTGGAAGCGATGGGCGCAGAGCTGCATTACTTCTCACCCTTGGCCGATGCGCAGTTACCACCGGCAGACGCACTTTGGCTTCCCGGTGGCTATCCCGAGCTACATGGCAGTACCTTGGCAAACAACACCTCTATGCTGGACTCCATTCGTGCTTTTTATCACGCTGGCAAACCGATACTGGCCGAATGTGGCGGCTTTATGGCGTGTGCGGAAGAGCTGGCAGACAAGGAAGGGGTTGTGCATTCGCTGCTTGGATTAATTCCGGGCCGCGCGGCCATGGCCAAGCGCTTACAGGGTTTGGGCATGCACAGCCTGACGGCAAAGGAAGGCGAACTGCGGGGCCACACCTATCACCGGTCTACCCTTGAAACCTCCTTGAAGCCTGCCGCCCATACCTACAAACAAGCGGGTACCGGCAGCGAAGCTGTATTCTGCGAGAAGGGCCTGGTTGGTAGCTACTTCCACGGTTATTTCCCATCGGCACCCGCATTAGTGGCTGCTGTTTTTCGTGGTCAGCCATTGAGGTTTCCCAGCGCCTCGGAGAAAACTCATGCATGAGGATTTCTGCTGATGCGATATTTGAAGACCTTTTTGATCGCCCTGACGATGTCAGTTTCGGCTCCGCCGCTGATGGCTGCCACTGTTATGGGTATTGTTTCGGAGCGTTCAGCTGCGGAAATGGCCGCAGGCGCCCATCGCTTTCTGGATCGAAACCCTAATCACCAAGTGGTGTTACGAACCCCGGAACAGCTTGCCATCCAGAGCGACCAACACGTGCTTGAGCTGCTTGAGAGCGCAGATGCACTGGTGCTGTCGGCGGTATTTGGCGACCAGGTCAACCGTCTTGCAACATTAATAGAACAAGTAGTTGCGGATGACCCCGCAAGGCAGATGCCCGTGTTGGGTATCAACAGTGATTGGCGTATCTCTCGGCTATCGCAGATTAATGGTCGCCAGCCATTGGCGTCGCTGGATGATGCCGGGCTCAGAATGCTGGTGGCTGCGCCAACCGCGGGTGTTGACGCCAGTGATGACCTGGCAGACCGGCAGGCGGTATTTCCGGACCAGGCCGCCTGGCTGGAGGGCAGGGCCTTCTATCAGGGCAGAACGCCACAGCACCTTGATGGTCTGATGCGTTGGCTGTTGGCCCGTGCGGGTCATGATATAGATTATGAAAAGCCCGAACCCCGTGCCAGCATCCGCTATTATCAGAACGGTGAAGCCAACGCTGACGCGTCCCGATTAGAGCTGGCAGACGGCCCTGTGGTGGCGATTCTCGATCTTGATAGCGGTGATCGGCCCGGTGACCGGGATTTGCTGAACGATATGTGTGCAGCCCTGAAAGCCCGAGACCTGCAGTGCTTCGCTATTCTCTCCCGCTGGGGCGGTGCCAGCCTTGACGCATTAAGCGCCTTGGAAGCGACGATTCAGCCGGCGACACTGGCGGGCATTGTCAGCCTGCAGGATTTTACCATCGGTGGTGGCGAGGGCCGCCTGCAGGTGACGCAGGAGCTTATTCGCCTTAACGTCCCGGTGATCAAAGGGCTCAGACTGGCTTCGCGAACCCGCAATCAGTGGCAGTTATCCGTTGACGGGATTCCCGCCGACAAAGTGCATTACAAGCTGGCTATGCCGGAGCTTCAGGGCGTCAGTCAGCCTATGGTGCTGGCAACGGCGGAACCAGAGGTGATTGACACGCTAACAGGTGTTGCACTCACGCTGACACAACCGGTGCCAAACCGCGTTCAAGCGCTGGCCGACCGCCTTAAGCGCTGGCAGGTGCTACAAACCAAAGCGAACGCTGACAAGCGGGTGGCGATCCTTTACTACAACCATCCTCCGGGGCGCCAGAATGTGGGGGCGGACAATCTGGACGTGCCGGCCTCACTGTTTGAAATGCTGACCTGGTTGCAAGCTGAGGGTTACAGCACCGGTACCCTGCCGGACAGTTCGGAAGCGTTACTCGACATGATTCAGCAGCGCGGCGTCAGCTTGCCGGATGACCCGCGCGCGCTGCAGGAAATGGCCGGTGAGGTACCATCGATGAGCGCGGAGACTTACCGAGGTTATCTACAGTCTCTGCCCGGCGTCGTGCAGCAGGAAATGGTTCATGGTCCTACCGGGTATCTTCATGAACGTCTCGAGCAGGCCCATCAACTCGCTGAACAGGGCCTGGCCCTGGGTATTCTGGACCGGGGAGTGAGGGATCTTCGGCATTTGATCGAAAATGTGAAACACCCCAATCAACCTACAGCCCTGGTCCGTCTTGATGACTACGAAACATTATGGATCCGCCGGCTTAAAGAAGGCGGCCATAAAAACGAGCTGAACGCTCTGCGAGTGGCACTGACCGATACTGACCTTCCAGGACTGAAGGGTTGGGGTGAGGCGCCAGGGCAGTCGATGGTGGTGAATAATCGCCTGATTTTCCCCGGTCTGCGGTTCGGCAATATCTTTATCGGGCCACAGCCGCCAAGAGGCTGGGAGGTGAATGAAGAACTGCTTCACGCCAACACCACCTTTCCGCCAACGCATCAATACGTCGGTTTCTACCATTGGCTGCGGGATCACTATAAGGCCGATGCGCTGGTGTATGTGGGCCGGCATTCCACTCGTGAATTTCTGCCACGGCGGCGTGCGGGCCTAACCGAGGACGATTATCCGGATCTTCTGGGTGGCGACCTGCCGCTGATCTACCCCTACATTGTGGACGGTGTTGGCGAGGGCATACAGGCGAAGCGCCGGGCGCTGGGTGTGATGATCAGCCATTTGACCCCGCCTCTGGCGGCCACCGAACTGTACGACAATCTGCTTGAAGTAAGGCAGTTAGTGGAGACCTGGCAGTCTGCCACCGAACCCAACAGCCCCACCCGGGAGCGCGCGTTGGCGTTGCTTCGGGAAAAAATAGCGGAACTGGATATTGCCGAAGATATCGAGCATGAAATTGCCAATGAAATGGGTCTTGCGGCCGCCGAGGTCTCGGTTGATACGTTGTCGCCGGAATTGCTGGTTCATGAAGCCGGGCATTATGTGACAAGCATACAAGAGCATTACATGCCCCTGGGCCTGCACGTGTTTGGTCAGGACTGGACCCCTGAGATGCTGGATACCATGCTGACCTCAATGGCAGGCGACTCCGGTAAACCAAACCCGGGTTGGCGACAGAAACTGGCTGGATCGCCGGCGGCGGAACGCAAGAGCTGGCTGAATGCGCTCAATGGTCGTTTTGTGGCACCAGGGCAAGGCAATGACCCGTTACGAACCCCCGAGGTTCTGCCCACCGGGCGAAATTTTCATGCCCTGTCTGACGACCTGATTCCGACACGAGTTGCCTGGTCGCTGGCTGAGGAGCTGGTCGCAGAAGCGGAAAAAACCGGTACCCGACAGCGTGATGAAAGTGATGCGTTGGTTCTCTGGGCTTCGGATACGGTGCGCGACGAAGGCGTGATGATCGCTTTCGGTCTGAAACTTATGGGTATCCGGCCGGTCTGGAACAGCAGGGGCATTGTTAACGGCCTGGAGCGGCTGCCGGCCGGGCCGGGCACCGATAACCCGGTGCGGCGTAATGTGGTCTTTACCACGTCCGGGCTGTTCCGGGACCTTTACGGTAGCAAGTTGGAATGGCTGGACCTTGCCTCTCGTTACGCGCTGGCGGGCGCCGCAAAAACGATCGTTAACGACCACCCGGATTTGGCGCCTGCCCTTGATCAGGCGCTGTCGGTGTTGCCGGTTGCCCTGCGTGAGCGCGGCATTGAATCGCTTGCAACCAATGGCGTGGCCGCGCGCTGGGTTGCCGATGTTCGAGTTCTGCTGGCGGCCGGGCAGTCGGGGCGCGACGCCGGCACACAGGCGGCCTACCGGGTGTTTGGTACAGCGCCGGGGGCTTACGGAGCCGGTGTTAATACTCTGGCTACGCGCACCGGAGCATGGCAGAGCCGACAACAACTGGGGGATGCCTATCGCCGCCGAATGGGGCATGTTTACGGTAAAGAAAGCAACGGTGAGCCGGCGCACGAGGCGTTTGACCTCCAGTTGCTGTCTGTAGACAAAACCTATCTTGGCCGGTCAAGCCATTTGTACGGCCTGCTTGATAACGACGACGGTTTCGACTTTCAGGGCGGCCTCTCCAATGCAGTGGAGCATCTGCGGGGTGAACCGCCGGAAAATCGGGTTTTGCAGTACGAGGATCCAAAGAATCCGCGTGTCGATTCACTTCAACGCGCGTTGCAGGTTGAACTTCGCGCCCGCAATTTGAATCCGCAGTGGCTGGCGCCGTTAATGGAGCATGGTTATGCTGGTGCCCGCACCATGGGCAGCGATTTTCTGGATAACCTCTGGGGCTGGCAGATAACCAGCCCGCAGGTGCTTCGCTCAAGCGTTTGGGATGAGGTTAATGACGTGTATTTTCAGGATCGCCACGGGCTTGGCCTGGATGATTTTCTGGCTGAGGGGTACAACGTTCACGTCAAGACGCACATGCAGGCAATCGCTCTGCTAGCAGCCAAACGTGGTTTCTGGGAGGTGGATATCTTTACCCTGAAACCGCTGTTAAGTGATTTCGCTAACAATATTATCAACCATGGCCTGCCCGGAAGCGGTCATACTCGTCCGGACCATCCGTTGATGGATTGGGTGGCAGACCAGCTGGATCCGCAACAGCGGGAAGCTTTCGGTTCTGCCCGCAGGGGCGGCACCGCTGCGTATCCGTCCGTGCGTGCGGCGAACGATGACTGCCAGACATCGGTGATCCTGACGCGCTCAGGCTGCCGTTAGTGAATCTGGCCAGGGCCAGACATTTCATCCGTTAACTGAGAAGGAACCATTACATGCGTGAACGCGCCAAAGACCCCGAACGCCACGCCCGCCGTATGGCGGCCAAGCAGACAATGATGCACGAACGCATTGCCCGCGCCCAGAAAGAACAGGGAGTGTTGCTGGTGCTGACCGGCCCCGGTAAAGGCAAAAGCAGCTCCGGCTTTGGCATGGTTGCCCGCGCCCTGGGCCACGGCATGAAAGTGGGTGTGGTGCAGTTTATTAAAGGTGCCTTCAGCACCGGCGAAGAAGCCTTCTTCCGCAATCTGCCGGGTGTGGATTACCACGTGATGGGGCAGGGTTACACCTGGGAAACCAAAAACCGGGAACAGGATGTGGCCGCGGCCACAGCCGCCTGGGAGATTGTCGCGGCGATGCTCAAAGACGACAGCTACGACATGATTCTGCTGGACGAACTGAACATCGCGCTGAAATACGAGTACATCGACCTGGACCGTGTGCTGGACGACCTTCAATCCCGGCCAGCCATGCAGCACGTTGTTGTTACCGGCCGCAACGCGCCCCAAGAATTGATTGACCTGGCCGACACCGTGACTGAAATGGGCGTGGTGAAGCACGCGTTCAAAGATCAGGGCATCAAAGCCCAAAAAGGCGTTGAGCTTTAGGCCATGCCTACACTGATGATTCAGGGCACGACTTCTGACGCCGGCAAGACCACCGTGGTGGCGGCTTTGTGCCGCTGGCTGGCGCGCCAGGGTGTGTCGGTGGCGCCGTTCAAGCCGCAGAATATGGCCTTGAATAGCGCCGTGACCATAGACGGTGGCGAAATTGGCCGATCGACAGCACTGCAAGCGCTGGCGTGTGGCCTTGAACCCCACAGCGATATGAATCCCGTATTGCTGAAGCCACAAAGCGACTGCGGCGCCCAGGTGATTCTGCGCGGCCAGGTGCACGGCAATATGGACGCGCTGGATTATCACGCTTACAAAGCCGAGGCCATGGTGGCGGTGATGGACGCCTGGCGTGCGCTTAGCCAACGCTATGATGTGATCATCGCCGAAGGCGCCGGCAGCCCCGCTGAAATCAACCTGCGCGCCAATGACATCGCCAATATGGGCTTTGCCGAAGCGGCAGATTGCCCGGTGCTGTTGGTGGGCGATATTGACCGTGGCGGTGTGTTTGCCCAGCTGGTAGGCACTCTGGAGTTGATTTCCGCCAGCGAACAAAACCGCACAAAAGGTTTTATCATCAATCGCTTTCGCGGCGATATCGCTCTGCTGGAGCCAGGCTTGGACTGGCTGACTGAGCGCACTGGAAAACCGGTCATTGGCGTACTGCCGTATCTTCAAGGCCTGATTGTAGATTCCGAAGACAGCATTGGCACCAGCGGCGCAAGCGAAGCCGGCGCCCTGAATGTGATTGTGCCGGTGCTGCCGCGCATCAGTAACCACAACGATTTTGACCCGCTACGCCTGCATCCCGGCGTAAACCTGCAGTTTATTGGCCCGGACCAACCCATTCCAGCGGCCGACCTGATTATTCTGCCCGGCAGCAAAAGCACCCGCACCGATATGGCCTTTCTTCACGCTCAGGGCTGGACGCAGGCTATCCAAAAACACCTGCGCTATGGCGGTAAGGTGTTTGGCATTTGCGGTGGCTTTCAAATGCTGGGTGAGCGCGTGGACGATCCGGAAGGGCTGGAAGGCAGCAGCGGTACAACCGAATGCCTGGGTCTGTTGAATATGACGACCACCATGGTGGCCGGCAAGCAGCTCAAAAACGTCTGCGGCACGATATCCCTGCCAGCGCAGAATTCCGGCCAACCCGATGCCAGTTTTAGCGGCTATGAAATGCACAACGGTGTGAGCGAAGGCGCGGCTCTGGCGCGCCCATTAGGCCGGATGAACGGCAAAAACGAAGGAGCTATCAGTGCTGACGGTCAGATAGCGGGCACCTATGTACACGGAATTTTTGATGAGCCTGGGGGTTGTGATGCCGTGCTGCAATGGGCCGGGCTGGATCACTCAGACGCTGCGGTAGACTATCAGCAACATCGCCTGGCTCAGCTTGACCGGCTGGCGGATCAGGTGGAGCAACATCTTGATACCCACTGGCTGCGCGACTTGCTGGGGCTGAAGGCAGCGGCGACCACGCCTGGCCCGACGGGGCAGCCATGAGTGATCCCAACCGGCCTTTCACGGACGAAGAACGCGCCGGGCTGTATCGCGCTATTTTCGAGCGCCGTGACGTGCGCTCCCAGTTTTTGCCAGACCCCATCCCCCGGCCCGTATTGGCCCGGCTGTTGAAAGCCGCGCACCATGCACCGTCGGTGGGGTTTATGCAGCCCTGGGATTTTATCCTGATCGACAGTCTGGACGTGCGCGAGCAGGTGCTGGCCAGCTACCACGAAGAAAACGCCAAAGCCGCGAACAACTACAGCGGCGATCAGCAGGAAACCTACCGCAGCCTGAAACTGCAGGGCATTGTCGAAAGCCCCTTAAATCTCTGCATTACCTGCGATCGCAGCCGTGGTGGCACCCATGTGCTGGGGCGCAGTTCCATTGTGGAGATGGACTTGTTCAGCACTTGCCTGGCGGTACAGAACTTATGGCTGGCGGCGCGGGCGGAAGGCATAGGCATAGGCTGGGTGAGCATTGTCGATCAAACCACACTGGCAGGCATTCTGAACCTGCCGGATAACGTGTATCCGCTGGCTTATTTGTGCCTTGGCTACGTCAGCGAGTTTCTGGACCAGCCCGAGCTTCAGGCCAAAGGCTGGCGTTCGCGCCTGCCCCTGGCCGAGTTGATGCACGGCAATCGCTGGGGACAACCGATGGACGATGAAACGCTCTTGAATGCGTTGAAATCTTAAAGCCCGGTTGAGCTTAACGCTCACCGTTGCCGCTCACCATTGCTGCATTCTTCCAAAGCGCCGTGCGCGCCGGCAGCCAAAGGCTGACACAGAGCCCGGTCTGGCCGTCGGGTCGCGTGTTCAGGGTCAGTTGGCCGCCATGGAGTTCCGCAATTCGCCGCGCAATGGCCAATCCCAGCCCCGCGCCGCCACCCATCCTTTGGTCAAGCCTCACGAAACGGCTAAGCGCCCGTTCCCGGTCTGCAGTTGCAATACCGGGGCCCTGATCGCAAACGGTAACGTGATAGCCGTCTGCGGAGGGCAGCAGGTGGGTTTCCACCACCGTGTGTTGTGGGCTGTATTGGATCGCGTTGGCCAGCAGGGATCGCATCAGGGTGTTGATTAGGGCGTTGTGGCAACACACCAGGGCTTCGCCGGCATCGTCCTGTAATACCGGCTCAATGTGGGGTTCTAGGGATTTTCCGTCCAAAAACGACAAAGTCCTCTGGAGACCTCGCCACTCGTGGCTTCCAGAGGGGTATTACTTTTCGCTGATGGGCAAATACCCCTCGATTGAGCGCATTAGCTCCTCTAGATCGGGTAACCTTTCGCTCAATTCAAAGTTGTAGGTGCCCTTGAGGTTAATGTTATGCCAAGCCACCGGGGAGGCCTGTTTTACGATTCCCATTCTCTTGGTATCTCCGTGATATTCAAAGCTGGTCAACAGCTGGCTGAGTATCCTGGAGTTGAAATAGATGATGGCATTGGTGACCAACCGAGCGCACTCGTTCCATAGTTGGATTTCTTCATCTGAGCTACCTCGGAACTGATCCCCATTAACGTTGCTCACGGCTCGGCGCAACTGGTGATAGGCCTCTCCACGGTTCAGCGCACGCTGAACGTAATTGCGTAAACTGGCATCATCGATGTAGCACAGCAAGTAGTTCGTTTTCACCAGGCGGGTGTATTCCGTCAGAGTGACGACCCATACGCCCAAAAGGTGTTCTCTGCCTTATTGAAAGATGCCATAAAAAAAGCCGAGTCCCTGTTCGACTACAAGGCCCAGTTCAAACTGTTCAGTGAGCTGGAAACCCTGGTCGATGACCGGGATGTACCGGACTTGCCCACGGAGTCCTTCCAGGGAAACAAACATGCTCAGGCTTACTACGGCGCGTTTAAGCTGGTATTGGGTGCGGGTTTCACCACACTGGAAGCTGACAAAGGTGAGCAATTAATCGCCGAGGCCTTCGAGATTGACCAGGTGGTGAACCGGGCCGTGGCCGAGAACTCCCTGAACCCGGTGGGCATCGAGCAGGACGTTCGCAAGAACCTGTTGCCCAGGCTGTTTTCCCTCGTTGGGCTGGATAAAGCCAAAGAGGTATTGGATGAAGTGGTTCAGATCATTCGCAACGGGGTCGCCAACCGATGACCGCTGTTATGCCGAGCCCAACAGAGACACCACAAAAGTATGTTATTCGGTATGGGGATCGGGAGTTTCAGTATCGCCTGACGTATCGGGCCGACAGCAAGAAGGCAGCCATCAGGGTACATGTGCATCCCAATGGTAATGTTGAGGTCGAGGCACCGAGATACGCATCACTGCCGGAGATCAAAGCCGCGGTGCAGCGCCGGGCTCGCTGGGTCTTAAAGCACCTGGATGACATCGAGGAGCGCACCCGCCATGTCCAACCGCGACAATGGGTGAGCGGTGAAAGCCTGCTTTACCTTGGCAGGCGGTACGTGCTGAAGGTGATCAACGATCCAGAACAGCGCAAAGTGACTTGTAAGCTCATTGGAGGCCAACTGCGAGTACAAGGCAAGGAACTGGAGTCCAGAACGGACACAGAAGGCTGTCCGAGATTGGTATAGAGAAAAAGCCCGGGAAGTGTTTCAACGTCGGCTTGACCTGATGGTAGAGAAACTACCCTGGACAAAAACAACACCGAATTGGCGCATCATGGATATGCAAACCCAATGGGGCAGTTGCTCACCAGAAGGCGCTGTGCTGCTCAACCCCCACCTCGTCAAGGCCCCCACCAAGGCCATTGATTACGTGATTCTGCACGAACTGTGTCATCTGGAGGAGCACAATCACAGCCCGCGATTTTACGGGCTGCTGGATCGGTTTATGCCGGAGTGGCGAGTAGTAGTGAAAGCGCGGCTTGATAGCATAGCCGCGCAGTTTTTAGTTCATGCAGAAACACTATCCTAGTCAGGATAGCAATATCCATTTTCCGGGTAAGGTGATGCAGAGTAAGGTGGGCAACGATCACCAAACCATCTTAATTTCTGGCAAACATACTCTCCACATCTAAAGATGGGGGATTCCTACAGCTAGACGGTCATGTTCCGGATCTCTATAAGGACGCTTTGGTGAGGTGAGCTCAGCCAAGGATCAGGTCGGCCAAGGGTGTTGTCATTCGGTGTGCCAGGCAGTGCATCAGCGATTCCCTTGAGGGTTGATCAGTCGGTTGGCCAGAGAAGCAGAGCCGCGGTTGTCCAGATCGGCGTTCGGGTTGTCCGTGCCAAGGTCAGGGTAGCCACTCAGCGGCTTTCCACCGGCAAGCTGTTTGCGCTCGTTGAAGTCGGCCAAAGGGTCACGGACTTTCTTAACGGCGTTGAGGGTGGCCCGGGCAAGCGGGATGTCGGTTAGCCGTTCGCAATGTATGTCGCCCTGTGCATACCAACGCAGGTTGTTCGTGGTCGTGTGACCCAAGGCGGCTGAAACGGCTTCCGGGCTGCACTTGTCTCGACGCGACTCCACGGTGAACACCTTTCTGGCCGTCCTCATATCGATGTGCTCGATCAGCTCAAATGCTTCCGGGCTGTCCGCCACTCTCAACATGGCTTGCCGCATTCCAGCAACCAGTTGACCTAAATGGCCGTTGGTCATGCTGGCGGTCATTTCAATGCAAGCCTCAATCATGCCAAGGGCGCCCCGATCAAAACCTTCCAGTATCAGGTACCGAGGCTCGGGATCGACTTTCCGAGTCTTTGCGGTCTGGATGACCAGAATGGGGTGGGCCGCCGTTTCCCCGGGAAGTACCGGTGGGTTGTCCGAAATCAAACGAGCGGTTGTCCACTCGGATGTCCGGATGCCTACCATGAGGGTTGCCCCGAACAGCATCAGGCCCCGGCGTTGGGTAATCGGAATATCGGGATTGCCGGCTTGCTTGGCCATGCGGGCTAAGAAATCCGTATCGATCAGATGGGATAGCCCGAAATTGATCTGCTTGTCTGGCACGTTGTTTCGGGCGTCAAAGTGGAGGCGTTCCATCTCGCCTAGCAGGGTGGTCGTGTTCAGCCCTTTCTCGGCAGCCGAACGGATCTTCCGGATTTCCAGACGCTTACCTTTTGGGCTGGCCTGGGAGTTCTTTTGGTGAGCCTCAAGCCAGACAGCGAAGTCTTTCTGGACGGCCTCGTGGTACATGAGGTTATCGAAGAACCGCTCTTTGATGTAGGTCTCCATGAGGCTTCGTGACCGGGTGTCCAGAGTGCCAGGCGGGAAGGTTGGGTGGTTGGCATCTAGGTTTATCAGGATTTGCATGACGTTTTCTCTGGTGTTTGAGCGTGCTGTTCGTGATGACTGGCTGGCGGTCAATCTCCTTGCTTCGAGGCGTTCTCAGTCCCCGCTATCTTGATTAGTCTTTACCCCTAATACTTTATAGACGTACTACAGGTTTTTAATACATTTTTACTACTTAAGATCTAGTGACCGGATCAGTGTTGTTGATATCGTATAGATTACCATAGACTAATAGTATCAGTGCAGTTTTGAGGTCTCAATGCGCTCACATTTTAGATTGAATCTGCCATCAAAATTCAGTTCGCTACCTGGTAGTTTCGCTGAAAAAGAAGCACCGAATGACACGAAAGCTGGCAACAATGCCTGTTGAATCGGCAACAACTGCGGTTGGAGTGTTATTGAATCGGCAACAACTGCGGTTGGAGTGTTGTTGAATCGGCAACAATGCCTGTTGAATCGGCAACAACTGCGGTTGGAGTGTTGTTGAATCGGCAACAATGCCTGTTGAATCGGCAACAACTGCGGTTGGAGTGTTGTTGAATCGGCAACAATGCCTGTTGAACCGGCAACAACTGCGGTTGGAGTGTTGTTGAATCGGCAACAATGCCTGTTAAACCGGCAACAACTGCGGTTGGAGTGTTTTTAAAGCGGTATTTTGAGGCGTTACCACCCAGTTTCATTACGTGTTTTGCGGGTGCGGTAGTCGTAACTCTTTGTGCGGGCTCAACAAATCAGCCGGGGCTCTGCTGCGAACCCTTTGGCCGTAAACATTGGTGTACTTTTAGCCGCCTCAGAGCAGAGTGCAATCTTCTCTATGGTAGTATGACCTACATTAATCAATTAACTCGTTCGATGAATGTGGACAATGAAAACAGGCGCAAAAACTCTTCTGGCAGTCGCTGCGGCCGGATTTTTGTTGCAGGGCTGTGCAACCCCACAGCAGGTCAATTTAGACGTTGATCCGGCAATCGTTAAGCTCTCTGAGGCTGCAAACGAGATCAGCAATTCCTATCGCACGTTGAGTTACGCTGAGTCCGCTCGCGTGGCTGCATCTGGCATGGGTAGCGAACTGGATTACGATCTGAACGACTTCCCGGTTGTCTGGCATAAAGAGACTGTCTTGAAAGAGGACTTCTACGGAGAGCTGCAGCCTTTCTTGCGTGGCTTGTCTGGTTGGATATGACGAGCCACAGATCTTGGGTAATGCGCCGGTCATTCCCGTTACCGTTTCTGTGAATCGCGCGACGAAGCCTTTAGCCGAGTTCCTGGTTGACGCTTCGTATCAGGCTGGCGGTCGCGCATTGGTTGTTCTCGATGTGGATCATAATCGCATCCAGATCACATATCCGCAGTGAGGGTGACGTGATGGATGCTGTTGATTTAGATGTATGGATCAATGCTCAGAACCCCCCGGTTCTGAATGAGATTCGTCAACTTGACTCGCCGAGCTGAGAGGCTCATTATCTGTTCCATTACTCACCCCAAAATTACAGACGGTAGTTTGATTTTAGGTGAGTCAACGGCATTCAGTTAGTTAGTTTATTAATGAGTCAATGCGTGGAATTTTGTCGGCCCAATTAGCCTGCCCCTTCCATCGCAAGTTCAAACCATTCCAATATTTCCCTTTCAGTGCTGACCAGTGATGCGTTAGAACTAGGGGAGTCCGCCAATTTTAACGAGCGGATTTTCTCTGCAGCTTGCGTAGCATCAATCAAGTCCCTCTGTTCTTGAAATACAGACCGAAGAGCTTCCACAGGCACGCTAGAGCCCTCAATGTCGTTTATTTGCCGTCGTAAGCGTTTAAACTGAGACGGCTCCGGCGGGGAGTTCAAAACCCGTTCGCGATCCACCTCCCTGATACCGTTCTCTTGCGCCCAATGATCGACGGCCAACTCCCACGCCTTGGTGAAAGGATGGTGTCGGAAGAAAAAACGCTTCTGAGGTTTACCAGGGCGTGAAACAGAAAAGCAGGGCTCCCACTTTCCACCGTGCCAACGGGCGAACATGGCGGTGATACCGTGAACGCCCAACCCACGCTCGGGTTTGGTTGTCGGGTTAGTCATCGTGACAAACCGTTGATACTGGTGCTCCAGGCTCTCAACAGCCCAACAGGCATCCTGATGTTCAGCCCGCAATTTCTGATACCGGAAGTACACATCACTGTCGGACTGGGATTTAGCCGCAGATGTCGAGAAATAACACTGACGGTAATCTTTTCCGTGATTCCAAGACCGAACAGCACGAAATCCAACAAAGCCGCTTGGGTGATCACCACTGCCATAATAAGTCACACTCAACGATCAAATCCTCGCGAACGATTGCCAAGGGCCGATTGAGCCAAAGATTTGCGTTGTGATGACAACTTTTGCACCTTGCTCTTTCACATAACCCCCATCAGTTTACAGTTAACAGTGAAACCAGAAAGCACTTGGCCACTACAATTTGGAATTTATGAGTGACTGTACAGTGCGGCAGCGCCGCGTAGCGCAGCCAAAAGAAAGGCTTCGTCCACACCGGACACCTGTTTCTTCAGCTGTGCCAGGGCCAGCGCACTCAGCTGAAACGACTGAGCCATCGGTATGGGCAGTGCATAAGCAGTACCTTGTCCTTGAGTGGCAGACACAAACAGTTTGTTCGGTTGTCGCTCAATCACGATGCCTTTGGTGGGCCGCTTGAAATGAACCTTTGGAAGCAAACCGAGGCACAGAGCAGCAAATAAAGGCAGTTCTGTTTCGCCCAGCTGCAACGTAATTTTCTTGTCCCATTGAACGTGTTCGCCCTGTCTTTGAGCGACATCCAGGTTCAACGCGGCAATCGGCGACTGTCCATCGCGGGTTATAGAGGTCGCCTCCGCCGTCAGTGCAGCGCGTGCGCCGTAACAACGTACTTTCGCTTGAAGGGCAGGGTGATCAACGGTCATGGTGGACGTACCGGTATAAAGCCAGGACTTCAATCAGCGGGTCTTTTTCCATAATCGACTCGCGGGGAAGCCGTGCAGGTTGGGAGTCTGACCACACCGGATTGGGTCGCCAAACCAGTCTGGGCAGCGTTTTTTGTTGAGCAATGACCACGCCGGACAAGGGGCAGCTGTTACGAATCAGCTCGCCGTCTTCTCGATACGCATAATTCGCCCGCATCTGATTCGGTAGTGGTACACGACGGGCCAGTATTTCGTCCGGTGAGCATCTTTTGTGGAGAATATCGATGGCCATGTCTGCGAGCATTTCGTCACGATCCCGCAAGCCTTCAGCCAGCTTCACGGCGCCATCAAAACTGAGCTTTTGAATTCGCGCATGACTGGTTGCCCATGTCCACGCAAACACTTCTAGATTAGGTGGCATTATCCGAATGTGTCGATAACATTCCCGAAGGTGCAAGGTTTGAATACCTGCGCTTTTCATCGCTTTCTTCAGATATTTATCCCGTGACACAGACGGCTGACCAGAGGCGAGGGCGCGTATTTCCATCACGGTATCTTTGAAGTCTGATTTGGCTTTATTCATAGCGTCCACGGCAGACACAACGGCCTTTGAAGCGCAGATCAACCCAGCGCCGAACTCTCGATCCAAAGCGTCATCAATGGTCAACCCCGTGGATTCGGTGACCGCTTGCTGCCGCGCAGCCAAAGACCGTCGTTGAGTATCATCGGTATCGAAAGTTGGCACAAACACCTCGTAACCCGCGTGATGATCGGCATCGGAGATGTCCCGCCACGCAAGGGATCGTTCCAGCAACGCCTGGTAAGCCTCAGAGAGCTTGCCGATCAGCTCACCAGGCACAAAAACATCGTTGTCATCCGTGTGGTTCATGCAGGCGGCCCTCTTATTTGGCGTCCATCACGGTGGCTTAATCGTGTGATTTTTCTTTTAATATCTGACATATCATATCAGATAATTATCAACCGTTCTTTTCAGGCCGAGATAGCTGAGAGCGAAAAAGGCGATCTCGCCGACGCTGTTCGATTAGTGTTATCGCTGGGCATATATTTGTCGTTAGAGAATGTCCAGCCTGCATCATCACAACAAACCAGAATCGGTTTGTCCAAGCTGGATCGTGGAGTCCACTACGATCTGAAGGTGCTCATCGCACCCCCAAGTCTCTGCAAGACCGGGCTGTACACGTTGTTCGCTCCCACGTTCGCCGCCTGGTAGCCGAGCGCTACTATCGTGGCCGCTGGTCAGCATGGCCACAGGGCACCCGATACTCATTGGTTCCAGCCCATGTGCGTGGAAGTTAATCGTGAACACTCTATATGAAATATGATTTTTTATACCAGATACGCCTACCACACTAACCACTAAATAGGGTGCAATCCTGCTACATCCCCATTCGCCGCTTAATCGCACCTGTTTTTTCCTAGCATAACTTTTCATAACCTCGAATAACCTGCGCACGATAACGCTGTACGAAAGCGCCTAAAAAAGGCGGTCTACACTTTTGCCTGAATGGAACTCGGTGGCGCGGTCCGGGAGGTTGCGGGCCTATAAAGCGTATCTGGTATAGTAGTCCAGATTTTAAGTGTCCTTTACGGCCCTTGATAGTCAGCTGACTTTTAGAATAGACCGCGTTTGATGCTGTTTGATTCGCAGCACATCGCAAACCAACGCTTTTACGTTGGAGGGATCGCCGTGCTTGAACACAACTTGTGCGTTTTTTCTGGTAATATCTGTGCGCACTTTTTGAGGAATCCCCCGGATCGTCAGTAAAAACAATTTTCGGTACGCCCTTGACATGCTCACCTGTGGCCAGCCATTCGAGAAACGCCAAACCATCAAGCCGGGGCAGGTAAAAATCCATGAGCAGAACATCAAAACGCTGCTCTTCGATCAAGTCCATGATCGTGACAGGGTTATTGCTGGTCACAAGCTCGATGTGAGCACAACTCAAGACGTTTGGTTGCAGCACTTGTCGCAGATGTCCCAGATAGATCTCGTTATCGTCCATCACCAGAATCCGGAAACTCACTAGCGCAGTTGCGCCCGTATTGGACGACACAGGCACATTTCGGTCAGAAAAAATCGGGTTGTGGTTTATTGGCTCGGAGTGCTCAGTGTAAGTTTCCATCGGGCTGGCCAGTTTGACGGACGACTCTTACAAGGAATGACATGAGCAAACGCGGCCTTTTAAGACCAGAAACCCGATACCTTCTGTACTTTGCCGGTTTTTGGGTTGTGTTGCTCATCGTTACGACTTATTTGTTCAATCATTGGGATTCCCGCAAGACCAACCAGCTTCTGGTCAGTCACATGCGCGGCAGCGCTACTGAAATTGAACTTCAGGCCAACCGCCAGGGCCATTATCTGGCCATCGGTACCATCAACAACCAAAACGTCACCTTCATTTTGGATACCGGTGCCACAACCGTGGCAGTTTCAGAATCCTTCGCCCAACAAGCAGGTCTTAGCCGGACTCGGCAAAGCCTGGGACACCACCATTGGTGAATTACGTTTGGGCAATTTCACGTTCAATAATGTCCCCGGCACCATCATGCCTGATATGAACTCTGACACAGTGTTGCTGGGTATGAGTGTGCTGGGACAGCTTGATTTCTCTAAAAAATCGGGCGTTTTAACCCTGAGTCTGAAAACACGTTGAACTGGAAAAGCGCCCCGATTAAAGAGGCTCGATTATTGACGTTCCGCCATCCAATGAGTTGTGACCGGAACGATCATTCTCCATTCGATCCATCAAACGATTCGGTAGCGAGCCTTTTTCGTCTACATAACGTTTTGCTGAACGAAGGTCTGACCATCCTACCCAGTCCATCAGTTCGTTCAAACTGGCGCCGCTGTCTATGGCCCAATTCGCAATGCCACGGCGCAGTGAGTGGCTGCTGTATTCTTCAACACCCACACCTGAATCTTCTAGCAACCGCTTGAGCAACTTGTTGATTGAATTCGCGTGCAAAGGTTCTGACCAGACCGCGCCCCATCGGTCGATTTTGCTGAACAGATAATCGTCATTTTCTTCCCTGGACTTCACATCTACACCATTGCTTCTATCTTCAAGCCATTCGCGGATCGCGTGCATTGGGCACAAATTGGTTAATTCCTCCATCCCCACACTTCGGCCCCTCGCTTGCCTGTCTCCCTTGGACTTAGGAATGTAAAGATCCAGCCGGGGCGGACGGGCATCCCAATTCATGCTTACATCGCGAACTTTAATACTGACCAGCTCGGATGATCGCAGACCAAACCAAAATGCTGTCAGCACCATAGCGATATCTCTGGAATATCGGACCCACCGCTTATCGCTTTTTTCCCGCAGCGATTCGCGTCGGATATTTAAAGCGCTGACCAGGCGATTGAGAATTGTCACAGGCATGGCCTTGGCTTGCTTGCGCGCGCTGTTATGAGTCGCCCTGATCCCCCGCATGGTCTGTGAGACAAGATCCGAATTGTTCGGATTCGTGCCATATTCTCGTTCGTGCCACTTCCCAATCAGGCTTCTGCGTTGTTCCAGTGTCGAGATTTTTAACTCGCCGGCAAAGTGTGACAAGTACAGCGCCATGTCCCTATCCGTACAGGGCAAGGGTCCACGATAGACTTTTCTATAATGCTTCACCGCTTTCACCGTCGCCAGCTTGGTGTTTTCACTGACGGCAGCTTTTAGGTATTGGTCCAGCTTCTCACTGGCGTTGTCGCGGTAACCGATCAAATCGGCTTCGGCGATAACTTCGTTAATTTGGTGATGAAGGTCTTTGTCAGTCATGACTGGTTAGCCGCATCCACAAGTATTTCCTGAGTAACCGCTTCGATTTGCATAGGCCTCAGCAGATAAGCGGGATCAGCTACCTTCTGCACACCCACCGGGCCATTGAAATGCGTGCGATCGATCAACACAACGTAATGTTGGCGGCTTTCTGATGGCGGTGTTTGTTTCTGACCAGGTAACACCAAAGTTTCAGTTCCGGCCAACGCATGTAACACCAGATCAGCGGTTTGGCTCACATGCACTTCGTCAAACGTCATGGACGGATCGGCAACGACATCAAATGAACGTACCAAGTGCTCCCACACTTCAAGCCCGGTTTGCAGCTGCGCCAAATCTAAGCGCTTGCACGAAAAAACCAGAACCGTTTCGTTGGCACAGTCGCATAAGTAAACGGTCACTTCCGAATGAGCGTTCCAGAACTTTGCGGCCGATACCCAGCTTGCTGCCATCACTGCATCCATCGTGGACATTAGAGCGGTCTTGGTTTGTCGATACTGGGCCAGATCCGTTATGTCGTTGGTTTTCACTTTTTCAAACGCTCCTGGCAGCCAAAGACACCACATTCGCTTTGAAATCCCAGTGGCCGTAATACGTTCTTGCATCGCAAAAAATTATCCGTCGTTCGTTATCCGCTAATGGCTTAAACACCGGGCTAGGCGTCAGGGTCTTTCCGAGACATTCCCAATTTCTACCGGTGATGTCACACAAACGAGCGGCTGTCCAAAGCGTTCGCAACAGTTCATCGGCTTGCGCCAAAGGCATGCTGGTAATCACCAATTCTGGCAGCCCCAATGTTGCGAACCCCACCGTGTAACTCAACTCCGGTTCGTGTCGGATGTGCAGTTGGGATGAGTCGATGCACGCTTGGATCTGACAAGCGTGCTCTTCAAGACCGTTTTTGAATTCGTTAAGTAACATCTGTTTGTTCTCCCGTGCTGGCTGTTACTAACAGCGTATCGTGAGTTTGGGTACCCGCAACCCCTGAAGCGTGAGGTGAGCAGATCAACCGCTAAAGCAAGTATTCCATCAGCATTTCTCGTTGACCTTTTGAGCAAGCAGCAAAGCCTTTGAACAGGCCTCGTTTATGCAAAAGTTCATCGACCACCCTCGCTAAATCTTGGTAAAAAACGCGACGGTGCGTTAGATCGGCAACGCTGTCCTGCAGTTCGGAAACAACGCGATCCGCATCGTTCGTCACGGACGGACAATCCGGTGCATCAAGATCACGAATTGGTACGAATAGGTCGGTAACTATTTCCACCCGGTACTGTGATTTGTTCATTGTTCAGACATCCTTCTATCTGGGATCTTCCGCTAATTCGATCTTTGCTTACCTTTGACGTTACCCATTTGTGGTGAGCTTTTTGGTCTCGGTGATTCCACCAGGGTTTCGACCTAATTCCCCAAAATCGCCAAGGGGCAGCCGCCCTACCCTCAGTATTTTATATCAAGATTCGATAATCAACTATTATCGAATCTTATAAAGTTTCCGTAAATTACTATTTTTATTGTTTCGTGTTTCTTTTCTTTTGTTTCGTAACACAGTTATAATGACGGTCAACAAACCGCATTCAGGTGACAAAATGGCAAGGCCAGCAAGCATTACACAGGAAGACGTACGGGCGGCCGTGACAGCCCTTGAGGAAAACGGCAAGCCCATCAACCCTTATCAGGTCCGGAAGCTCTTGAGCAAAGGCTCGATTGCCAAAATTGCCTACTATTTGAAAGCGTTGGGTGTTGACGTTGTTTATGAAACCGACGACCCGCTGACTTCCAGGCTTGCGCTCTTGTTGCGTCCAGCGGCTCTGGAATTGGAAGAACAAACCGACGAGCGCATTCGTATTGAGACCGAACAGCTCAGAAACGACATCCATGAGAGAGATGTGGCTCTGGCTGACCTGGAAAGCCGTCTTGAAAAAAAACAGTCGCAGCTGAAAATACAAGAAAAAAGATTGAGCCAAGCAACAGTCGACGGTGACTGGCTTAGGTCGGAGAAACAGTTGTTGGAAGTGAAAGTCGCCCGATTGGATGCGGCGCATAAGGGACAGGCAAAACAGTTAGAGGTGCAGTCTGACCAAATCGCATACCTAAAAGAAAAAAACGTCGAAGCTCAGAGCGAATTTCAGTCTACCCTCTCTGAACACCGGAAAGTCGTTCGCACGATACGCGAGGATCACCATAAGGCCATCGACGAACATAAAGCAGCGGTTGCATCCGTTACCGAAAAGCTTCGTGAACTTTCACAGAACAACGATCTCACCGTGTTTGAGAATCACAAACTGCAAACAGAAGTGGCCAAGCTCACTGGCGATCATCGAATCGCAATTCAGAACGCTGAAACCAAGATTGAATTGCTTCAGAATGAACAGTGCAGACTTGGCGAAGAAAACCAAAAACTTTCAGCTCAGTGCAGCGCCTTAATGCAAGAAAAAGACGCCCAGGCCCAAAAGTGTCAAGTCGAGTTTCAGGCATTGGAGCGGGAGCTGGTCGCGGTAGTATCAGACCGCAGGCGGCTTTTATCCGACA
This sequence comes from Marinobacter sp. M3C, assembly GCF_023311895.1. Taxonomy (GTDB): domain Bacteria; phylum Pseudomonadota; class Gammaproteobacteria; order Pseudomonadales; family Oleiphilaceae; genus Marinobacter. The sequence continues at coordinate 120,569 of NZ_CP092285.1, read as the reverse complement.
ACGCAAAACTGACATCAGACCTTGATTTTTTGAGGGCCCTAATCAGTAAATTTGAAATACCGCTCGCAGCGAAAGAGAATCCGGACAGTTAATCGAGTTGTTTTAACTGATCACGAATAATTGCCCGGATATAGTGGTTTGGGCACGTTGTCTGGTAAGGATCGGTAAAATCCTGAACGAATTGGTTGGCAACGTCACTGATCGATTTCAGTTGTTCAGTTGTTCAGTTGTGAGGTCGTACAGCGATCCCTCGCATTCTTCTGTTAACAGCGCCATGATGACGAAGGCGGTTTTTTCGCGCTTTACCTTAGCGTCTGTGTCCAGATCAGCCAGTTCATCTTTGGGTATCATCGTTATAAATGGGTAAAAACCACCGACTTTCCACCACGTTTTGATGTGAACCAAATCAAAATGAAAGGGATATTGTTTCTGTAATGCGTCGATAATGAGGTCAATCGCCTCATTGTGGGGGCATTTTTGTCGAACCACCCTCTGCCTTGTCAACGCCCGCCCCTCCGGACTCATTAAAGGTGCCGTTAGCCAGCGTCGAATGTCAATCGGACGAGAATACAGCTACCTGCTGCTCTCCAGCGCAATACTTTGCATAACGAGTAGATGTACATAAGGCGGTCCCCTATCGCCGCTGCTGGCCAACGTGCTGCTGGATGAAGTGGATCGGGAGCTGGAACGCCGAGGGCACTGTTTTGCCCGATACGCCGATGACTGCAACGTTTACGTGCGCAGCCAGAAGGCGGGAGAGCGGGTGATGCGACTGCTGAGGCGCTGCTACGACACACTGCATTTGAAGATTAACGAATCCAAGAGTGCAGTGACGAGCGTGTTTGGGCGCAAGTTCCTTGGCTATGCTTTATGGCAGGGTCCGAACGGCGAAGTCCGCCGTGCGGTCTCAGCGAAGGCATTGCAAGCGTTCAAGCTGCGGATCCGGCAACTGACTCGACGTTCGGGAGGGCGCAGCATGGAACAAGTGGTGGAGAAGCTTCGACGCTATCTGCTGGGCTGGAAAGGTTACTTCAAGCTGTCGCAAACTCCACGCATCTGGCGCTCGCTGGATGGATGGATACGTCGGCGCTTGAGGGCTATGCAGCTTAAGCAGTGGCGACGAGGTAAGACGATCTATCGGGAGCTGATGCGCCTGGGCGCAAATCCCTGGGTGGCACAATCGGTAGCGGCTCTGAGCCGGCGCTGGTGGCACAATAGCTTGTCTGCTATCCACAACGTGTTGACGGTTGCCTATTTCGATCGGCTGGGTGTGCCAAGACTCTCATGACCTCAACTTCTCGAACCGCCCGGTGCGGACCCGCATGCCGGGTGGTGTGGGAGGGGTGGAGCCTCATGGCTCCCCCCTATCCCGATGAGCAGTACGGCACGGAATCGCAATGCCAGACCGCCCTCCTCCAACATCGCTGGCCCAAGGGGTTCGTGTGCCCCGACTGTGGCAATGCCACCGGCTGCCGGCTGTCCCGGGGGCTCTACCAGTGTCACCGCTGCCACCATCAAACCTCGCTGACCGCCGGCACCATCTTTCATGCGACACACTTGCCGTTGACCACCTGGTTCCTGGCCATTTACCTGCTGACCCAGCGCAAGAGTGGTATCTCGGCACTACAACTGTCCCGGGAGCTTGGCGTCGCCTACAACACGGCCTGGAAGCTTAAACACAAGCTGCTGCAGGTCATGCACGGGCGCAACCAGGGAGAGAAGCTCTCCGGGCGCATCGAGATCGATGACGCCTACCTGGGCGATGAACGGCCGGGAAAGCGCGGTCGCGGCGCTGAGCACACGTTCCCGTTTGTGGCGGCCGTACAAACCGATGAGGCGGGCCATCCGCAGCGTGTCCAGCTTCGCTGTGTGAGCGGCTTTAGCCTTGTCGAGATACGTCGCTACGCTCAGCAGGCCATTATACCTGGCAGCCAGGTCATCAGCGACGGCCTGGGGTGCTTCCGAGCCTTCGATACGTCCACCTACGTACATGAGCGCCATATCACCGGTGGTGGACGTGCCAGCGTGGCGAACCCGGCGTTCAATTGGGTCAACACTGTACTGGGCAACGTCAAGAACGCGATCACCGGGACTTACCATGCCATCCGTGGACAGCATGCACCTCGCTACCTCGCCGAGTTCGAATACCGCTTCAACCGGCGCTACGACCTCAAGGCCATGCTTCCACGATTTCTGACGGTGGCAACCCGGACACCACCGATGCCTTACAGGCTATTGAAGATGGCTGAAGCTTATGCGTAATCAGGAAAAGTTTTGTAATTATTCAGCTCATATCTGCCACGATCATTAAAACTGAGCCTCTTCTGTATCCATAAACGCAGGATTTTTCCCCTGAAAGAGTAACGCCAACGCCTCTGTGGCTGACATCCCCTGCTTACGACACGTCGACAGGTAACTGCGAACCCGGCAAAAGATCTTCGCCCCCTCCATGGATCGAAAACAACCGGATATCTTTTGCTGCACTTTCGTCATGCGCAGGTCGTTCTCACCCTGATTATTGGTGAAAGGGACGTACTCGACATCCATGAAACGCAGGACGTCGTGCTCGAAGTGTCGCAACCTCTCCAGTAAGTTTCGGGCTTTTGATCGTTTTAGCCGGCCTCGTTTTCCTTCCTCTCGCGGGCTCTCATCGGGAGGTGGACATTCGCTATCTGCCTCTTCAAGAAGTCGTCGATAGCGCTGTCGCCACGGGTCAGCGTCAGTGGCTGGCAAGCGGCCACCGGCATCTGCTATCTCCCCCTTTCTGGAGGACTTCTCTCGGTTCGGATCTGAGGAGGGCGGCTTGCTGCTGTTTTGCTATTGAGTGTGGTGCGGTTGAGGAGCATCGCCACCAAAAGGAGCAACACCTCCAGTGCTGCCTTGAGTGAAGGCGACAGATCGCGCTCTTTCTCGAGAAGTTTTTTGACGGATCCGATCGCCGAATCAACGTCAATATTTTCTATCTTCAATGTCTGCCCGCACCTGGATGGCTTTGTGAAGCGTCCATTATCGCACGGGGTTTCAGAGCGACATTTTTGGCTCTGAGGGCCATTCTGAGGCGATTAAAAAACTGAGGCCGTCCCGTGATCGGAATCGGTTAGTAAAGCCCTTCAGCAGACCTTATGCCGTCGGCTATGGCCTGCGTGGTGGCATCGGTACGAATGCCGATAAAGCGGGAAGATTCAAGCAAAAACCCTGTCAAAAACTTTCGAAGTTTTTTTGAGCTGAATAGTTACAAAGTTTTTATGAAGCTCTCACTACCTGCTTATTGGCGGTTTTTTAGCGCTCCCAGCACATTTAGCTTTCGTTACTGCTAAAAAGATCTTTGGCAACTTTCATATTGTGGTAGGAGAGATCTCCGGTTAACGGATCGTTCTTATCCCGTACTACACGTATCCATAGCTCGTCTTTTTTTTCGTGCAGGAACATAGTGAAAATAAAGCCAAAAATAGGTACCTGATTTTTTCTGGCAGAAATATCAAATGCAATGTTTTTTCGCTTAGCGTGGTATCGCAGTATTTCTACCAGCTCTTTTTCAAAACGATCGAATCGACGATTAGGCCACAGCGTGCTGTGAAGCGTCCGTATGGGCTTTGAGTAGACGCGTTCGGGCTCGTTCGTCAGTTCAGTATTTTTACGACCAATAATGCTCGACATGAAGTTGTAGATGCTTTGAGCCAGACCGCTGCTCTCTTCCATAATTTCTTTGTGAGCAACGTAGAGTTTGCGGGTATTTTTGTCCAGTAGACGATAATATAGATGGCTATCAATCGAGACCTTCCAAAGGCGAACTCGTTTCAGCTCCTCCTCACGAAACGGATCGGCGTCATTTTCGGACATAGGGCTTAGAGCCTTTCCGGGCTTACTAACTTTTTCGGTCGTGCTCAAGTGGTGCTGTGATTTCAGATCTTGTATGAATCGAAAATCCATAGCAGTATCATCCAACCCGAACAAATTCATGACATCTTTGGCTTCTGGAGATTCTGGGTTCGAGATATATAAGCGGAAATTAGTATCGGCAAGGCGCCGTAAAGATTGATTAACTAGCTTGCGCGTCGTACTGGAATGAGGACTGGCATAGTTCATTGCCTTCGCCAAATCTACGGTATCTAACAGAAATTCGTTGGGCACAACTTGGGCGCTTGTAAGTGAGAGCACATTATCTTCACCGTCCCATTCCATTGGAATCGGCGTGTATATTCCACTGTCCTGATCAAACGTGACGTTAGGTGCTTTGTTAGATCGTCGGAGAATTTCCGCTTCCCTCCGATTGTGATAGTCATCCAGTTTTGTATCTACGATATGTGCGATACAGGTTACGCAAGCTCGTATGACCCTTTGGTCAGATAAGGCGGCTAACTGGTGATGCGCCGTGGCCATAACTGTCAGGTGTGCACGCTTTACTCGCATTTTTACAACGATCTCATTGTCAGCGATTTTTTCGCGTGTGCTAAAGCGCATAGCTCTATCGAGAACACCTGTAAAAAAACTATCTGAGCGAGATCGAGTTTGCGAAATTTCCTTGACCAACTGTGCATCTGATTGCTTCAGAGCTTTGAGGGTGCCTGTGATATTGGTGCGACGTTGAACGCCTCGTCCATGGGAGGTCTCTTGGAGCAGCGCATGTTCTGTGGTGTAGAAGTTTGGTTCGTGAATGGACTGGAGACGATATAGTTTGGGAGCTTTTCCGCCCGAAATGTTGTCCATATCCATGCTTGCAAATAAACCCAATTTTGCAAGGGAATTCATGCGACGAATAATCGTTGTTCTGTGTGTTGAGCGCTTTTCATTCTTTTTGTTGGTCAAAGCGTTTTTACGCTGTAGAAAATCCTGGTAGTCCTTGTACGTGAAGGAGACGGTTGCTTTGGTTGGACTTCGGCTTAAGGCAAATTCTATCAGAACGGCAATAAAATCTGATTCCTTGGGTGTAAGCTGATTGGGTTTGATTTGGTGCATCTTATTTAGACGCTTATAGGCAACCTCAGCGTTTTTGAGTACCGTACTCGGTATCTCGAAAACGCTGGTGGTGTTTTGCTTTGGAGCAGCAACGCTGTCGTCCATTTCAGGCGGCCGGTGTCATATTGAATTTTTTTAACTACAACATAAGATAAATGGTTTTGCAAGACCCCTTATTTTGCACTTTCGTTGAAAGGGATGAGTTTTTTCTTAAGCAATTGCTTGTTAGCAATTAAAAAGTGGTTGGAAATTCGGCGCTTATCCTGCACATCAATGGTATGGATCGATTTGCTTAATCGTGTGAATGGGCCGTTTTGAGACGCTGATCAGGAGGAAACAGGAAAGATTTTTGGACAAACAATGGTTTTTTTCGGCCCCCGTATATTGCACAGCGCTAATTTTTTACTGGTAAAAGGTTGAGTTAACGCTACTTCTAGGGTCCTCTTCTAGACATCAGGTAGGGTCCTAGTTTGACTTATCCACAGCTGTTTCTAGATATTTCAACAGTTAAGACACTGATAAATCTTATTTTTATTCAGTAATGACACTACTTAAGGGGATAAAAACTTCTTTCTAATCATATTGTTGGAAGGCAAAAAAACAATGTGCAAACCATGTGTGGGCAATGTGCAAACCATTTAGAGCTAATGTGCAAACCACCTACAATGAATGTGCAAACCATTTAGAAGTAATGTGCAAACCATCTTACGTTGATGTGCAAACCATTAGCCGGCGGGTTATTAACAGGGGAAAAATGTTTAAAAACAGGAGCTGCGCCTGCTTGAGCAATGTGCAAACCATCAATCCGACACACGATGTGCAAATCATGAAAAACCTAATTTAACCATCGGCCAGGTACGAAATGCCAACAGCTGCACGGTTAACTATGCGTCGAGATCGAGGTCGTAGTAAAGAATCCCCAGGCTCCAGTTCAAGTCATGAACTCAGTTTTCAACCTGCGATTTGGTTAGATCCGTCTGGACAACTGGTGCCCTAACAACCTTCCAGTCATGGCGTGGCAGGCTTCTCGGAAATATAAAATGACGCCTTTTATGGCTGTGTCTGTTTGCTTGTAGTAGACGGACATCGGGGTTGCGGGATCATCATAGGTTTGTTCTACAAGCTAATTTTCAACGCCGGGGCGTAATAGTGTTAAAAATATACGCGGTGACGGTAAGTGGTGCATCAGAATCTTCGTCTTGAATGAAGTGGAATTTTATAATTACACGGGTTTGCTGATTTTAAAGCCAAAAAAGCTCTTACAAGAGCTGGAAAAAAATGCGGCGGAGAAATTGTTTAGTTTGAAGGGTGCTCATTAGGCTCGGCATTTTCTTAGCAGTCGTTCGTTCAACGGAGGCCCAAATATCTGCTTTCTCTTGCGTCATGAACAGCGGTACACAAAATCCCTGAGTCTGTTTGGAAAGCAACTGTCCGTAGAGATTCCATATTTCACCCGAAAAAACTGTGAAGTAATATCTCCAAACCTTTGAATGATTCTTCATCATCGGGATCGGATTTAATGCATCTAAAAACGCTATTTAGCGCTAAAAGTTATTCGCTAGCATCAACGATACCGCTTGCCATTCGGCATTGCTCGACTCGAACATCAGATCTTTGATGAACCAGTTCCAAGAAAGCGCTTTGCTACTATTTGCGAAAGGCAAATAATAGCAAAGCGCTTTAATAACTAACTGAATTTTATGTAAAAATAAACACTGAAAAAAATTTTTAACCCAACTACTATGTTAAGTTTGACGAGCTGAACCTGTTGAAGGTCGTTTTGTCTGATTGAGTTCAGAAAAGTCAGTGGTTACTATTCATTGTGTCTAGTCGAGCCTACATATCGAGTGGTTCTTTGACTTGCTAGACTTTATTAATATGGATCATATGCAATGTATTGCGTAGAAGCGCTGATTCAAAGAAGTGTTAGATTAATGTTGAGATTTTTGTCCAGCGCAATGCGATAAAAAGAGGTTCTCGATTATTAGCTTTCAGCCATCAGTTGAGTTTTAAATTTGGGGGTATTGACGGCGTTTTCGATACGGACGGGTTTGGTTGTTAGTGTCCACAATAAAACAGGTAAATGCTATTTTGACGACCACGACACTGTATTCAAGATGAAATTCCGGAATGCATACATATTTTAAAATTACATTGATCATTACGGCCGTAATAGGTGATAACGGGGGGTAGTGATTGAGCAGCGTATAGCTATTATCGCCATGAAAAATTAGCTAAGTATTGTGGCGAAGGAACTAAATTTTTTTATTAGGCCCGCGGTGATTTGCAACCCAGTTGTCCAAATAGCCGCGTTTAAGCAGCCTGTTTATTACGCTCAACTTCCTGCAGTTTTCCAGGGTTGAGCGATACGGCTCCGGCGACTTCCCAATTTCGAATGTCACCAGACCAGCGCTTGGGATTCAGACTCTTTGCTCGTTGATAAACCGATTCCCGTTTGGCTAACAACTCTGCATCAACACCTTGGTGCCGTTGTGCGGGCGTCACGAAGTTGATGCCGCTGTGAAGGTGCTCCTCGTTATAGGCCTTCTCGAACAACAGCATCCATTTGTGCACCGCCGTTAGTGATGTAAAGCCTTTATCGGGCCACTTCGGGCAGTACTTCAGCGTCTTGAACAACGACCCTGAGTAAGGGTTATTGTTGCTCACCCTGGGCCTGTAGTGGTAAGCAAATAAAGACTGGGCCTCAAGGTATTACGACCGTAATAGGTGTTGATCTAAGAGGAAAATAGACAGGGACTATGAGATTTCGTTCCGAATAAGAAGGCATTACGAGCGTAATGCCTTCTAGATAGATTGGAAACTGGGTATTTTCTCCAGGTATTACAGTCGTAATACCTGGAGAAAATTAGCCAAGATTTTCTTGAAAAAATGTTTCGAGTGTAGCTATCACCTGTGCTTGAAGCTCTTCTGGTAGAGTTTTGTCGAGAGTTATCTGTAGCTTGCCATTTGCTTTTCGATGCGAAAAAACATTGCGACCACTTGTTGTTTTGTGAGTTTCAGACTTAATTTTTCCAGAGTTCGGGGTTCCCGAGTTAAGCCTAATCAACACACGAAAAACTTTCTTTACATCTTCTTCTGTACTTACAGAGAATGTTGAGCGGCCACCGGCAATATCTTTTGCAATGGTCAGCAGTTCTTCGCCATCCTTATTATTCACTGAAACGAGCTGGCGCCAATCTGTGATGCTTAATTCTCTTGGATCGCCAAGAGCAATAAAGACCTCTTGTGGGAGCGACAATATCGACGTTCGCTGCGAAATATACGGTTGAGACCGTCCTAGTGCACGTCCCAGTTCTGCGTAACTAGGCCAGACTTCTTGTTCGTCAACCCAGTTCCGATACCGCAAAGCGTCTTCAAAAGGCGAGAGATCCTTCCGGTCCTCATTTTCTGTCGTCATCTTTTCAAGCATTTCTCTGTCGCTGAGTTCTTCGACAAGAGCATGAAAAGGAACGCCCGCCTTCAAGCAAGCCTGGTGACGACGATGCCCATAAACAACTTCATACCGGTTGTTGCCAGTAGGTCTGACTTTCCCTGGAATCTCGTTTCTACCCTGCGCCTTTATCTCAGAATACAAACCTCGAAAATCGTCGTCCTCGTAAGCTATATCGATTCTGTTAGCAAAAGGTCCTTGCACAACATTTTTTGGATCTAAGGCTGCGACTACTTCTCCGTCAATTAAAATTACATTTTCGCCAGCTGCTATTAGCCTTTCTTCAAGCTCAGCTACCTTTGCGTCGTGCGCAAGACTCTGCTCAGCAATGCGACTTTCAAGGCCCGATATAATTTTATCATTATTTGTTGTGCCAGATTTGTCTGGAGGTGCAAACGACCTGGTTTTACCTTCCTCTGACTTTGGCTTTTTTAATGAAAAATCTCCTGGCTTTTTGGCAAGCAAGCTCTTTCCGTGAGTACGTTTTTCGGGTGCATTATTATTCGTCATTGTCTGTCTCCGCCTCCCACAACAATTTTAAATCGTCGAATACTTCATCCACTACAGCAGACACAACTGCAACGGCTCGCTTGTATGCTTGTCTGGAACCAATCGGTTTCTCGATTGAGAGCACACTTGAGAGATGACTTGCAGCGTTACCAATTTCCTTACTGTAGTGCATCATGTTTTCCATGACAGCTTCGCCATACAATGTCCGAAGAATAAGCTCCGTTTTCTTGTGCACAGACCCAGCTACGGCCCCTTTTGGATCGCGAGAGATTCCATCCTGGTACTGACTAATCAATATTCTGAAATAATTAAACTCCTTGTCGTGTATCGACGCCAATCCGGCAAGACCATCAGTAAACGCTACAAAAGAGGCCCTATCAAGAAGCTCTGGTTTCAGAGAGGTGATAATGCAGTCGGCACTCAGCAGAGCGTTCATGCTGTTGATACCGAGAGTTGGTGGGCAGTCAATTAAAATCACATCATAGTGTTCTTTAATGTGACTTAGCACGGCAGCAAGCCGATAGTGGGGGCCAATCGGATTGTCATTTTCGTCGGAATTCAGGTATTGAGTGATTAGTTTAAGTTCAAGTTCATTCAGTGCCGAGTTGGCTGGTACTAGATCAACGTTGTGAAAATATGTTCCTCTTACGACTGAACAACTGGGATCAAGTATTCCTTCTGGGTTATTTTCGAGTAGGTCTATAGGCAGATCTTCATCGGTTAACTCGATATCAGGAACAACGCCACCAGCAATCTGCGTCATTGAACTTTGTGCGTCAGCATCCCATAGCAAGACCTTTAAGCCTTTAGTGGCTAGACCGTGCCCCAAGTGAATTGCATTCGTTGTGTTCCCTACACCGCCTTTATATTTAGTCAGTGCAATAATTTTTGCGGAGCTGCCTTTTGGCCTCTGATACAGAGTTCCTGCTTCTTTTGAAATATCCAAAATGCGACCGAGTGTCCACCTGCCATGGCCAGCTTCGTTGCGAGTGACATCGGGATCAGCTTCACGCAACCACGGCGCTGATCGACCGATCAGTTCTGAAGCTTGCAAAGCCCCCCAGGTGCGTTCTGATCTGTGCTCACCGTCGCCTTCTCTTTCATTGATACTGTTACGCACCTGCGTCAGTTCTTCTGAACCTCGGCGATTTAGTTCAACAAAATATGCGTAGGTATCTTCGCCCGGGCCTAGCCATTTGTTTGCACTTTCCATAAAATCTGCCCTTTTCGTTATAATGCAATTTTTCGTAAAAATTGAATATAGCATAAATAAGTAGAAATTCGTCAACCTGTCTTTCTAAGACTCATAGATATTTAAAGAGCGGGGACTTAGCACTGCATGGAGAGCGTGTAGAGCTGCTAATAGCGTTGAAGTGGTGTGCGAATTTCAATCGCTATACCTATTTCCTCAGACTACTCGTCTACCAAATGAGGCCACAACGGATAAGTAATTTAAGGCTTTTGCGGGCAGGATTATCAGCGCCTGAGGCACTTGGCTTGGCTTACATGCGTATTCCAGACCAAGGTTGCCACTGATTCCAGACGAAGCCTGCCACCCATTCCACGGGAAAGCTGCCACTGCTGATTGCCACGGCAACGCTGCCACCCCGGCAGGTTGCCTGACTCACCCCATCGAAACCGTCCGGCGCGGGATAACTTAACGGTACTCTGAGTCTTTTCATCCGGAGAAGACCAGATGCCTGCGAAGAGGTTATCCATGCGTAAGATCAAAGAAGTCCTTCGTCTCAAATGGGAGCGAGGGCTGAGTAATCGACAGATTGCAGCGGCCTGCGGCGTCAGCCGCCCTACGGTAAGCGAGTATCTTCGGCGTTTGGCCGAGGCCGGTCTGAGCTGGCCACTGCCGGAAGATCTGGGTGAGGCTCGCCTTGAGCAGCTGTTGTTCCCACCCCCTCCAGATCTGCCGGCCGAGGTTCGAGGCATACCGGACTGGCATCAGATCCACGAGGAACTGAAGGGTAAATACGTCACTCTGTTCCTGCTCTGGCAGGAGTACCGGCAAGCGAACCCGGAAGGGTATCAGTACAGCTGGTTCTGTGAGCACTACCGGGCCTGGCAGGGCAAACTGGACCTGGTGATGCGCCAGGACCATCGAGCGGGTGAGAAGCTGTTTGTGGACTATGCCGGCCAGACCGTGCCCGTCATTGACCGCACCACCGGAGAGGTTCATGAGGCGCAGATCTTTGTGGCGGTGCTTGGGGCCTCCAACTACACCTACGCCGAAGCCACCTGGAGCCAGAAGCTGCCGGACTGGATCGGTTCCCACATCCGGGTCTTCGAATTCCTCGGGGGTGGAGTGGTCAGGCCGACGATGTATGGGACCTCCATCATTCACGGTCTTTCGCAGGCTGCTCGTAGGGTTTGACAGTGGGCAGGCCTACACGCGTACTGGTCCGGAAACTCTCCCTTTTTATAATCTATATTATGATGACTCCGGCGTTTCGTACTGGTTCGTGCTGCGCGGTATAGATGCAAAAGCCCCAGCATCTGCCAGGGCTCTTTGGTTGTTGGTGGGCTATCAGCCAGCCAGCAGGCTTTCATAGGGAATCTTCAGGCCATTATGAAGCCGTTTAACCATTCCCATGGTTAGGGGCCGCTTCTTGCTCAGGACTTCTGAGACCCGCCCGCTATGGCCAATATAAACCTCAAGGTCACGCTGGGTGAGACCTTCCTGGTCCATGCGGAAACGGATGGCTTCCACCGGATCCGAAGCAGGCATTGCGTAATGCTGGTCTTCGTATTTCCCTATCAGAATGCTCAGAAGTTCCAGCTCATCGCCTTCGTCTGTTCCAGTTTCGGCTCCCCACAGTTCTTCCATCCGTGCGAAAGCCGCCTGAAGGCCTTCTTCATTGCGAATAAGTTTAATGTCCATCACACAGTCTCCGCGTCTATTTGATCGTACTGGGGGTGCGTACCTACAAACCTTATCCAGGCGATCTGCTTTTCATAATCAATGGCCGTCACAACGCGATACTTGTTGCCTGCGACGTTGAACACAACACGGCCTCCTTTGAGGATGCTGGCTGAACCTAAGTCCGCCTTGAGGTCTTGCGGAGTCGCCCATTTAGCTTTGGAAACGAAGTGGTACCACTCTGTCATTGGCGTTATCGCGTCTGCGTAATTGCCACTTTCCCAAAACTTTCTCAGTGTGCTCTTGGCAATAACCCGCATTAAGACCTCCCAATATGGGAGGATATTAGTTCATCAACGCTGCTCATGCAACTCTCCATTGCTCAGATATGTGCTTTACGACTTCGGAAAAATCTTCTTGTTGTTTAGGGGCTGTTGACGTTTGGGGAACTGACCGTCTCCTTTGGCGATGGTCAGTTCTCGTAGCAGCCGAGTCAGGCGAACGTACTGTGCGGTGTAGCCTTCCCGACAGGCTTTGTGCGCCAGGGCACAGGCTAGCCAGGTTTTGCCAACACCGGTGGGGCCGGTGACGAGCACATTCAGGTGTTCCTTCACCCATTGGCAGCTTGCCAGGGATTGGATTAATCCCTTATCCAGGCCGCGTGGTTACCAGCCGATGGATTAGCCCGTTTACGGGCGAGGTGATCTAGAACGCTTCGAACATCGAAATCGACGCCCACACCGCCCATGCCGACGAGCTGGCTGAGCTCCTCCCGCAGGAGCTTACACCCCTGGAACGACTCAAAGGCTCAGTCAAACGCTACGAGCGGCCAACCGATATTAATGATGTGGTGGACTTTGACCGCATCACTGCCTGGGTTGGGGAGTGGGAGCGATCTGGCCAGTTAAAACATGGGGAGGCCATGCGCGGGACTGGCTGAAAATAGAAGATCCTTGAGTAGAGATTTAGCGGTGAATACACCAGCAACCATTCCCGAAGCGCCTCTGGCATCGGGGCGCTGGGGTCACACTGGGTCACCAGATCACTCAGGCTGTAGGATTTTCGTTCTGCCATCACCTTACCTTCAAAGCTTCCTCTATATCACCATGGTCGAACGCGGACTCCATGTGGCGCCGATCACTCGCATTCAGGCCCACACGGTGGGCCGGCTATGTTCGTATTAAATGTTGAAAACTGTCTGCCTTCACAAAATCCGCCATAAAATCAGAAGGTTGATTTATTTTTGATGAATGCTTATCGAACCATCGGAACCAGCCAAGATAGTGAGGTAGATATTCGGTGGCGACACCGTGGAAACGTTGAATCCAGCCCTTGAGCCGCTGATGGTAGTTGTTCACTCCTTGAATGTGGAAGACTGACGCTTTGACTCTTTCGCCAGCGCTGGCATTGAGCACCTTGTGCTCGAGATGGTGCTTTCGGGTCAACGTTTCAAAGGTCAGATGAGCGTCTGTACAGAGAACGATATCTCGGCTTAATAGGGGTAGCAGGTGCTGCTCGACATTTTTCAGGGTGAAGTGCTTGAGAACAAAGTCGGCCTCACCTGCGCTGCGGTCGCGAGCCACCAGAACAGGCACCCACTTGGCGCCTTTTTTGTTGTCGTTGCCGCGTTTGCGAACAGGCCGTTTAGCAATTTTACGCTGGCCTTTGAATGATTCGCGGAACATTGTTTGATCCGCTTCTACGATACCCGTAAGTACAGGAGTATTAAGGTAATCCGCCAGTTTAAGGAAGCGGTGGCGCCAGCGGAAAGAGGTGGATAGATGCACGTGGCACCGCGCCGCTGCCTTACGCAGTGCTTCCGAGCTAAGCATGGAGTCTGCGTATTCCATCCAAAGCTCGCGTTTCCGTAGTCGAGCCAGGGGCGTACCCGTCAAGGCCGTAAAAGTTTTGTGACAAGCTCGGCAGCGATAACGCTGTAGCTCTTTGAGAGTGCCCCAACGATGAATTTGATCATGGTTGCACTTAGGGCATTTAAGATCGGACTGAAGCTGCTGTTCCAGGTGCTCGATGATTTCAGGTATAGCATCGGGATGCTGCAATCGTTCCAGGAGCAGGTGTCGTTGACCGGGACTGAGCGAGTTGATGGCTATAGCGAGTTGATTGAATTCGACCTGTTTCATTATAAACCTCCGACAATCGCTGGGGCTTCCTATAGTTTAGTACAGGATCAACAGCTAAGCCGAACATAGCCCGGTGGGCCAGCGCCTGCCACTGACCTACAGCCTCCGCGACCTCTGCTGCCACAATCTCCGCTTTATCCTGCTCCAGCCCGAAGTATTCAGAACACGCTAAAACCGCATCCAGACTCCCGGTTCGATCCCCGTGTTCGTCCAGCGCTAACGCCATTACCCGTGGACCCACTTCTGCAGGCACTGGATTCATATCGTAGGCCGGAGATAATCGCCAGCCCAGGCCGGGCTCATGAAGAAAACCGTGATTGCGCAAATGGTCATCGGTGTTGGAGGTAAGCACATTGAACACCATGCGGCGCCAAAGCTGTCGTAAATCGGCGTTAGGGGAAGACGAAAATTGCAGGATTGCCTCAGCCAAATCCAGATAGCTTTTCGACTCACCATCGGATGCGCCCACCATCGTCAGGGCGCTGGCAAAAGGCAGGCGCTCCCCTTTCCGCCGATCAAAACGCTCCATCAACAGCACCGGTTTTTCATCCACTAGCTCCAGGAGATGGCGGGGCACATCAATGCCGGCGTTTTCGGCCATTATTAACATCAAAGCTTCCCAGCGAATCACCGGCCAGTCATCCTGCGCACGGTAAAACTTGGCGATCATCAGCTCACCAGTCTCACCCCGGACGGTAGCCTTGGGCCGCGCACCACCCAGGGAAGATCCTGGCGCCATCAACATCGCCAGATCTTCTTCAGTTTCCCGGCGCGCCTCCACCTTCGCCACCGAATGCTGAAGGTTCCGTAGGCGCACCAAGGGCGGAACGCCATCCTCTGTCAAGGATAAGAAAGGGCTCTCGATACCCTCTACAGACACCATCGTGTAACGAAGCGCACCCATACGCCCCTCATCCTCCACTCCCAGCAAGAAGTCCACATCAAGCAGGGTTCGGCGTGAGCGCTTTTCGGCCGCCGCCTTATACTTCTCATGTCGGGCTACCAGGTATCGCCCCCACCGGTCAGGTGACGAATCGCTAAAACAGTTGAACATGGTCCGCCCGGGGGCGGGGTACTGAACCCCTTTCACGAAAATGAGCTCCGGGTCCAGTGGGTACCGCAATGGATGACCAAGCCAGCTTTCCGCATACTCAAATCCGGACCTTTCCTGACCGCGCTGAAACATCACCCGGAGGACACCCACCATGACCGGCTTGCCGTGCAGATCCGCGTACACGTTAACAACTCTGAGGCTGCTCATTGAGCATCGCCCTTTTTACCACCCTTGCTCATCGGCAGGCGCACCCGCTTTGGTAATTGCTCAACCTCTGCAAACAGACCCACTTCATCCGCCTGGCTATCCGCAAGACCTCTAAGTCGATCCGTCATCTGAAGCGCAAACAACGCCATTGCCACAGCTCCCCAGCTCACGGTGGGGTCGCCTTTCTCGATTTTCGCATAGGTTTTCCTGGTCACACCGATGCGCTCGGCCATAGAGTCTTCCGTCCATCGCCTTCGCTTTCGGCCCACCTCAATGTCTTGGCCAACTTTGCGCAGTGCCAGGTTCACACTGGGTGGTAACTTACGTTTCATAATCTGCAACTTTAAGAGTAGATAAATACCCATTATAAGCTATACCGGATATTATGACACACCTAAAAAAATACAGACCCTGACAGCCGGTTAATTTTCTGGCACCGGTACCCGGTTTCCAATTAGAGGTTAAGGCCGGTTTGGTTCGCAAAATCCTCAACCGTCATCAACCTGCTTCCGGTTGAGGCCAGCCTTAACTTAACAGCAGCAAGCAGCACCGGGGCCGGATGAATGGTTACCACCCGCCGGTCAGTGCGGTTATGTGGCTCGCTTTTATCGAATAGTGAAGATCTATAAGCTTGAGCTGCGGCCGACTGAAAATAAGTGGATAAGAGAATTCCTAAATGACTGCCGAAACTGAATGCCTGCTATATTGTGATTCTTCGCGCATATAAAGGGGGAGGGTAAGCGATGTCTTTCAAACGAATGACCGAGCAGGAACTACTAGAAGGCCTCAATGCGAAAGGTGCTCATGCCGACGAACTGGCTGAACTATTGCCGCAGGAGCTTACCCCTCTGGAACGGTTCAAGGGTTCGGTTAAACGCTATGACCGGCCAACCGAGTCGGTCTGGGATGAGTTTTTTGATGCCGATGAGGGTGTCAGTGACGATTTTATGGAAGATCGCGACCAACCGCCGAAAGATAGGGAGTAACGACTAGGCCTCGCTTCATGGGCGTGACAAATGCTGTGTATTCGGACTCGGTGTATAAGGGCAAAAGGATAGGCCCGTTAAAACGTGGCCACCCATGTTTACTTTGCTGAAATCTGATAGTTTTGGATAGGCGTTTAGCGATGAGCGATCACTTAAGCATCAGGGAATACGTTATCGAATTGGCTACTGAGCTTGGCATTCGGTATCACCCGACCCCTGACGATACGTTGGCAGAAATCGCTACACGTCTTGCGGGTGATGACGTCGTGACTGATGAGATTGAAGATTTGATTGTGACGCTAAAGCGCGCCGGAGCGATTAGCGGCAATGAGATGGTGACTTTGTTGAGTCGGTATTTGTCGGAGAAGACCCAAATCTAAATCAGGCCTGCCAGACGATAATGCCCTCACTGGCAATCCTCTCTAAAACCTCCAGATCGACAGGGCGCGACCGCTCAGGGTTTGACCATTCGGCCTCCCAAACCGGATATGGCCGGATACGAACACCCGTTACCAACAAAATTTCATAAGCCACACAGGCAAGAGCGAGCTTCACATCAACAAACTCTCTGAGCTCCTCATTTTCTCCGCGCAATAGGACCGCCACATTGGTATCGCTTTCCGCGCTGTAGTCACCGCGAGCCCGGCTACCGTACAAAACCAGCTGGACGACATCGAATTCTTTTGAAAGGGCTTCAGCGAACGTCAGAATGGGTTCGCGAATATCAACCTGGTTGACGAGAACCATTTGTTCATAGCCAACGGGTGCCGCCTGTTCCCAGGCCTGAAGCTCTGCAGGCACTGGCGCACTTAGATCACAATGGGCCACCAACTCTTTCAAGCTATAGGATTTTCGCTCTGACATGACTTTATCTCCTGGTTCCTCTACGCCCCAGAATAACAGCGGCCTGGAGGGTTGCAGCCTCTGAATCAGAGAAATGTTCCGGCGCTTGGTATTCGCCATCCCATTCCTGAGCATTCCTATACCGAACAGCCGGCCGGGGCACTAGCTCGATAATATCGTCAAACCCGGTTTCATAACCCTCGACCAGAACCGGTGTATCCGGTAGCAAGGTTTTCAGCTGTGTGATCAATTCCTCGACCGTCATAGTTAACCTCTCTTGCCAACGACTGATAGCAGCGCGATAAAACCAGAAACACACAAACCCTCAGTTGAACTATGGCGATCGATGGATCGCGTCACAGATCATCCAGATCGACACGCAGGCTGGGTTCGCTAAGGCACTCCCTGACCAAATCAACGAGCGCTTGATCACGCGGTAACGGCTCGTTGGCAGAAATTTCCAACACCACGGGCGCATTGGAAGGTTGGTACCGGAGGGTGCACGTGCTGGCGTTAACCAGTCGGGTGTTGCCCAGGCGATACTCGCCATGCCCCTCATGAATATGTCCGAAAATGTGCGCTTTCAGGGCGAGCTGTCGGACTCGGTCCAGCAGTTGATCACACCCTACGTTCTGGCACTTGAACCCCAGGTTTGCCTCGTCGCCAAAGCCTTTGGGCGGGCCATGGGTGATCAGAACATCGGTGTTGTCAGGGATCAGCGTCCATTTGTCATACAGCGGCTTGCCTCGCTCGAGCATAAACGCCCAATCCATGAAGGTGGGTGTCCAGGGTGAGCCCCAAAACCGAACGCCTTCGATTTCAATGCCACTGTCTTCCAGGTAAACGGCGTTCGTCAGTGCCTCCCGAGCCAGCGCCGGCGTTTCTTGAAACGCCCAGTCGTGGTTACCGGCAATCACAATTTTGTGTCGATGGGGCAGGGCGCCCAGCCACTCGTTTAGATCTTCCACGTTTTCTAGTGTGCCTTGCCCCAGGCTGTCACCGGCGTGAACCAAAACATCGCCGTCCGGAATTTCCGGTATTTGCCTGTGCAGACTGTGGGTGTCAGAAATACAAACGATCCTCACAGGCCTTCTCCCTGTGGGGTTAACAATTCCGCTTCTAACGTCCAATCCATAAAGGGCAATAAGCGCACCATGTTACGCGCGTCGTCTACGCCGCGGCGATGATGCCCTTCCAGCGCCAGTCCATGGAACTCAAGAGCATGGGCCATCCCGTTTTTACGTTTCTGCCCCGTGGTCCGGCGCCACAGTCGTTTCAGGTTTAAGTGCGGGTAGTTCATCAGCGATGGGAATACCCTGTGCTTCTCGCCGTCTGCTTGAATGTGTAGGCGATCATAGTTGCCCCAGCTGCACCAGAGAAAATCCTCGTGAGGTTGACCTAACCATACATTTATTAAGTGGCACGCTTCCGAAAAAACGGGGGCAGCATCGACCATCGACTGTTGGATGCTCGTTAGCGACTTGCAGAACTCACTGAGCACAGGGTTTTGTGTCGGCCGCACCAAAAATGACTGACTATCCAACAACTCGCCGTCCCGAGTCGCCAGGGCACACCCAAACTCGATAATCTCCATATTATGCGTGCTTTGGCGCTCGCCAGAAGGTGCTAATCGACGCTCCCAACAGGTCGCTTCCAGATCGACAACTAATACCGGAGTTTCATAGGCGAAAGTCATTTTTGATAACTCTGGATCATAACCGACTCGTTTTATTTTGCGGCTCCATCAGACTGCCTGCTTTTTAGCTCCCGCACCATACCTAGTTCTGTGCGGGAGTTGGCGCTGTAGAACCAGTTCAGAGCATAAAAAGTGTTGCCGCTGGCATGAACTCTGTTGCCTCAGGCACAGATTTTGTTGCTGCTGGAGAGAAACTGTGAGGATTTTTTATATAGAATCGGCTCCAAACCCCGCAAAAGTTCCATCAAACTGCCGATATTGGCCAGTCACTGGGCCATTTGAGGCGTCCGGTTCCATGAAACTGCTCATACTGCTCACTATCGCACCATACCTAGTTCTGTGCGGGAGTTGGCGCTGTAGAACCAGTTCAAAGCATAAAAAGTGTTGCCGCTGGCATGAACTCTGTTGCCTGAGGCAAAGATTTTGTTGCCGCTGGAGAGAAACAGTGAGGGGGTTTTTATAGCACCGGTTCCAAACCCCGCTGTTCGGCGACAATTAGGATGACCGGTCGCCAGACAGTGAAGCGTAATTCGGCTTAAAGTTATCCCCAAAATTTGGGGAAAAGCCTGTGGTTAAAGCTGTTTTTCTTAGGTCTTTCCCATCCGCTCCGGCAGACACGCCGAATCGGTCAAAAAACAAACAAAGTGTCTTTGCCCGCCCCGCGCTACAGACGATCCGCGTCTACTGCCGACAACAGGTCTTATGGTAAACCGACCGTCGCATCCGGACGCTCACGCCCCGACAAACCCCGCCTTTTGCGTTACCCTTGCTCGCTCAAATTTTAAATATGACGAGGCAAAAACCCATTATGCGACTCGACCAATTGCGCCTGTTGTTTGAAGCGGGCACCCTGATGGCCGCCGAGATTGTGGCCGCGCCCCTGGAACCCGAGCCGGCTCCACGATGGCGTTGTTGCATGGAGCATGCAGATGTCGGAACGCGCCCTACCCGAGACGGATTTCAGGCGGTGCGTTGGAAATTGGGGCGGCCAAGTTCAGTCATCCGGTTAAGAATACGGACGCCAATCTTGGCCTCTGTCTTCTGATTTTCGAAGTTGCGCGCCTTGAGCTTGGGCCCGATGACGGCCTTCCAACGGCCGATCTGCGTCTCAATGCGGCTGCGCTGATTGTAGCCCGATGACGTCTGCCATGCCATCCGGCCATGGGCAGCTATGTCGGCAATGTGGCGGTCCCGAAGGCTCGGGTTCCGTGCGGCGTCGGGGCGCAGGACCGCGTTCTTGGGTGGTGGGATCGTGACCTTGATTGACGCGCCGAAGCGTTCGGTAAGAACAGCGCGTATTGGCTCGCCATCGTAAGCACCGTCCGCGATAAACATCTCAACTGGGCCGTCGATCTGATCCAGCAGGCACTGGAGTGGTTGAATGGATGTGACCAGCCCAGTTAAGGAATAATACCCTGAACCTGGAGAACCTACATGATCACAAGAAAGCTGTACTCAAAAGAATTTAAGCTGGACGCCATCAGCCTTGTGCTGGAGCAGGGGTATTCAAGAGCCCACGCGGCGCGCAGTCTGGAGATCAACCCAAACATGCTGGGGCGTTGGATAAAAGAGCATGAATCGGTCGATGGGCAGGCTTTCAGAGGGAACGGCAAACTGACCGCTGAACAGTTGGAAATTCGTCAGTTGCGAGAAGAAAATCGCCGTTTGAAAATGGAGAAAGACATCTTAAAAAAAGCGACGGTCTTCTTTGCCAAGGAAACGCATTAAAGTACGCGTTCATCACCCAGCATAAGAAGACCTGGCCAGTCGACGTAATGAGTCGGCTCTTGGGTGTCAGTCGCAATGCCTATTATCGGTACTGCCAACGTCAACGCGAACGGCTGCCGAATGTAGAGCACGAGGCGATGATTGAGGCTGTGAAGGAGGTCGCTCAAAGTAGCGACAAGAGCTATGGCTCCAGGCGGATGAAGCACGCTCTGAACGCTCTGGGCTATCCAGTAGGTCGGCGAAAGGCGCGGTCTCTAATGCGCGAGGCCGACGTTAAAGCCCGGTACCGGAGGAAGTTTAAAGTAACCACCAACAGCGACCATAAACAGCCGGTGTTCGACAACGTACTGGCACGAGACTTTAGCGCTGCTGAGCCTGATCAAGTGTACGTCGGTGACATCACTTACATCTGGACCCGGGAGGGCTGGCTGTATCTGGCGGTGTTCATCGATTTGTTCAGTCGACGGATAGTTGGTTGGAGCATGGGGTCGCGGATGAACGCCATGGTGCGAATGCGGAGCGATCCTCGCACCAAGATCTACGTCGAGCGCAGAACCCATGAAGGTTTGAGTACGAAAGAGATTCACAGGTGCCTCAAACGATACATCGTCAGAGAATTGTTCCCGTTAATTATGGGAGATCTTGGGGCATTGGCAGGCGCTCCTTGACATAGGAGCGTCAACGCGGTCGCCGAAAGCTTTTTTGCGAGCTTGAAAAAGGAGCGTGTGCAGTGGCGAAGCTACCAGACCCGCACCGAGTCACAGCGGGATATTCTGGATTACGTTGTGATGTTTTATAACAGTCGACGACTGCACTCTACGCTGGGTTATATCAGCCCGATGGGTTACGAAGCAGCCGTTGTTGAACTGAGGAAAGCAGCTTAACTGGGTTGTCACAAAGTGCTTGACCACTCCATACCTTTTCTTTACTATTTTGTGCGAATATTAATAATGACAAGTACTAAATGTCCTTATCATTTAATAACAACTTGGGCCTATAACAGTACTGTCTGAAATACACTAATTATAATAAAAGGAAACCCATATGAGATTTGTGACTGCTGCAGTATCAGCACTGGCTCTGAGCGTTGCTCCAGGGGCTGCGATGGCCGCCTGCGACGATGGCGAGATCGTCGCAAAGTTAAGCCACGTCACCAACACTGACAGGCATCCGAAGGGTATCGCCGCCTCGTTATTGCAGAAACGTGTAAACGAGGAAATGGATGGCAAAATGTGCGTCGAAGTGTTTCCCAACTCCACTCTTTATAATGACGACAAGGTAATCGAGGCGATGCTTCGGGGCGACGTTCAGCTGGCCGCACCGTCACTCTCAAAATTCGAGAGACTGACCAAGCAGTTCCGCCTTTTCGATCTGCCCTTCATCTTCTCAGATATCGATGCAGTGGATCGATTTCAGGCCTCCGATAATGGGCAGGCCATGCTTGACAGCATGCAGCGCCGCGGCCTTCAGGGCTTGGCCTATTGGCATAACGGCATGAAGCAGATGTCGGCCAATGTGCCCCTGCTCGAGCCTTCGGACGCCGAAGGGCTAAAATTCCGCGTTCAATCCTCCGATGTGTTGGTGGCACAGATGGAGGCGATTGGAGGCAGCCCGCAAAAAATGGCCTTTTCCGAGGTTTACGGAGCGCTTCAGATGGGCGTTGTGGATGGTCAGGAGAACACTTGGTCCAACATCTACGGAAAAAAGTTCTTTGAAGTTCAGGACGGCATCACCGAGACCAATCACGGTGTCATCGACTATCTGCTTGTGACCAGCGTCGACTGGCTTGACAGTCTTGACGCCGATGTGCGCGACCAGTTTCTGCAAATCGTGGCGGAAGTGTCCGATGCCCGCAATAGCGAATCCAGCGAGGTCAATCAAAGCGCCAAGCAAGCGATCATCGATGCCGGCGGCGTGGTGCGACAGCTGACCCCCGCGCAGCGCGACAAGTGGGTTGAGAAGATGAAACCCGTCTGGGAGAAATTCATGGGCGATATTGGACAAGAGAATATCGACGCAGCCGTCAACTCGAACTCCAGTTCGTAAATCCGCATGAACAGCACAGCCCCCACAAGGGGGCTGTGCCATAACAATCATAACAACGTCTGGGAACAATATGAAAAATAACAACGATACAAAGATCTCCTCTAGATTCAGAATAACCACTCACAAGGCTGCACTGGTCACTGCGGTTACCTTGGGTATGTGCTCCAGCCTTTCATACGCTCAGGCTGAATCAACAAGCCGCAATATTCTGTCTGGCTCAGATGCAGTTAAGCTTTCGATCTCTGGACAAATCAACCGTGCTGCTCTGCTGGTCGAGGACGGCGAAGACACCACGCTGCTGAATGTTGATAACAACGCCAGCTCTTCACGGGTTCGATTCATTGCTGAGTCCACTGCCAGCGGCCCGTGGTCAGCCGGCGCAGCTCTGGAAACTGAATTTCGACTGAACAACAGTTACACCTTCAGCCAGTTGGAAGAAAACCAAGACGATTCGTCTGCGTTCCGTAATCGCCGGGTTGAAGTCTATTTTGCCAATGAAGATTTAGGTAAGGTTTGGCTCGGCCAAGGCTGGACGGCCAGTGAGGGCGTGTCTGAAAATGACCTGTCCGGCACCGCTATCGCCGGCTACTCGGAAGTTAACACCACCAGTGGCGGTATTCTTTTCCGGGAAAAAGGCTTTGATGGCGAATTATCACCACGCGACCCTAACAACCCTGCCCTCCGGGATGTAGCTACCAACCTTGATGGCCTGTCACGCAACAGCCGTATCCGTTATGACACGCCGGAATTCAATGGTTTCCAGCTTCGTACATCGGCTGTAAATCAGGGCGGCGTTGACGTTGCCCTGTTTTATTCAGGCAATGTTGACCGCCTGAAAATTGCTGCAGGTATAGGCTGGGCAAACAGTAACGAAGCCACCGGTAACGACGGCGTAACGGCGCTGGATGATCAGGTGTCAGGTTCTATCTCTGTGCTGGATACCTCTGGGTTCAGCGCTACGGTAGCTCTTGGTCAGGCAAGCAAAAATGACTCTTCATTGGAAGACGTCACCTTCTATTATACCAAGCTGGGTTACCAGACCAAGCTGATCGACGCAGGCACCACTCACTTCTCAGTTGATTTTTCCAACACGGATGATCTCCAGCGCGAAGATGATACCGCCGAAGTGGTTGGTTTTCAGGCTTTGCAAAAGGTTAACTCAATTGGTACCGAGATTTACGGTGGCGTGCGTTCCATTTCCCTGGACCGCACCGGCGTTGATTATGAAGATAACCTAATCGCGCTCTTGGGTGCACGCGTCAGGTTCTAAGCGTTCTGAAAAGTAGGACCCTGTAATACCTTCAAGGGGCCATCTGGCCCCTTTTTTGCGACTGAATATTCGATATTCCGGCCAGACCAAACTTTAAATTACTCAAATTATCTCGCCATGAAAGACCTTGTGTAAGTCTGCTCGCTTTCGCGAAGGATAATGTTTCAATTCATATTCCCTCGATTATGGAGAAATCTTCGCTTTTTCCACATTCCTTTACCCGCTGTACCAACAGTGTTCCTCGCGGTTCAACTGCCATTTATGGCGGTACTACGGGCTTACCCTGTTCCAAATGTATTTCAGAGCGGGGCGGGCCTCTTCATTTCGCCGGTGGTACAGTATTCACGATGGGCTACCAGTAAGAGCCCATACCTCACCGCACACCTTTTCTGGTCAAGCCTATCAGCATTTTTGGCTTGTCTGACATGACGACGCTTACAAGGGATTCACACCTATTGGCCATGGCCGCTCGTCCCTTTCCGCCTCGATGCTGACAGATTATGTCTTTCCTCACGGGTTGACATACCGACTGAGCCGGCGGCTACATTGTTCATGAGGCTTCGCACTGTGCTGTTACCAGTTCCGCACGTCGAGGTAAGAAACGGTTGTTGAAACAACCGGCTTCGTCAGGTGGACCTACCCTGCGAAACAGAAATACACGCGACTTTCAGATCGCACTATCAAAGTGCCATTTATTGCCTTTTGTGGCTTGATGCATTTCAGGGTCGAGTGCCTTTACTCGGTTTTTAGTGGAGGGTGGTGCAGCAATAATAGTGGCATCAACAACAGTGCCCTCACGCATCAACATACTCTTTCAGCCAAATGAGCTGTGTCAGCGACTGCATTTCCAGCATTTGACGAAACATCAGCAGTGTCGTTGCGTCGGGTACAGACTCTACGGCCAGATCAACGGCTACAAAGTTGCGCAGTACCTGACTATCATAAATCGAGTCTTCCAGAGATTTTTCTGCCAAGGCATACCACTGCTGAACAAAGTACATTCGCAGCATTTGCTTCAAGGAAATGGGTGGCCAGCCGCGTTGACCCCGAGGGTCTGAACAATAAGAGGATTTAAGTGTCCTCAGGAATCTGGCCCAATGCACAAGGTGCTCCATTTCTGCAAGAAACCGCTCACAGCGAGTGAGCTTTATTTGGCAGGATACTCAGCTTGGGCGAAACTCGTTTGCTGCATGGCAGTTCCTGGTCAGGGTAGTGGCAGAAGCCCTTATTTTACTGAAACTTGTGTTGATGCGGAATTAATCAGCGTCGCCTTAATCACCGCTTAAACCCGGATTGATTAATTGCGAATACCTTTTCTTTACTATTTTGTGCGAATATTAATAATGACAAGTACTAAATGTCCTTATCATTTAATAACAACTTGGGCCTATAACAGTACTGTCTGAAATACACTAATTATAATAAAAGGAAACCCATATGAGATTTGTGACTGCTGCAGTATCAGCACTGGCTCTGAGCGTTGCTCCAGGGCCCCCTCTGTCAGCCTAGTTGTCCAGTTGGCGATTTTGCCTAAATTCATGTCAGATTGGGCGGTATGAGAGCAGTCATGCCACGTTATTCCGAGGAACGTAAAGCGGCCGTGTTGAAGAAGTTATTACCTCCGCAGAACCGCAGTGTGGTGCAGGTGGCGGCAGAGGAAGGCATATCGGATGTGACTCTGTATAGTTGGTTAAAACAGTGTCGACAACAAGGAGTGCCTGTGCCGGGTTATCGTAATGCTGGAGACGATGGGTCTCCTGATGCCAAGTTGGCCGTCGTGATCGAAACGGCGTCTATGTCTGAAGCGGAACTGGGTGCGTATTGCCGCCAGAAAGGCCTGTATCCCGAGCAGGTGCAGCGCTGGAAAGAGGCCTGCCTACACGGTACGGGCCTGCAAGAAGGGCAAGAGAAAACCGCTCAGAAACAGCAGCGCGATGCCCGTAAAACCATCAAAAAGCTGAGGGCGGAAGTTCGCCGTAAAGACCGGGTTCTGGCGGAAACAACTTCTTTGTTGGTGCTGTCAAAAAAGCTCGAAGCCTTGTACGGCGAGGACCCGGACAGCGAGGACAGCTAACACCGCTGGCCGAGCGTACAAGGCTTTTAAACGACTATGACGAAGCTGTCGCCAGTGGCGCAGCCCGATACAAGGCGGCCGACTTGATGGAGCTGAGCCAGCGCACGTTGAAACGCTGGCGACGCGCTAACGGCACTGTGGCAGAGGACCAGCGCCCGCAAGCGGAGCGCGTTGTGCAGCCACACCAGCTCACTCACGCTGAAGAAGCGGCCATTCTGGACACGTGCAATGAACGGGAGTATCAGAGCTTGCCACCGTCCCAGATCGTACCTCGACTGGCGGATAAAGGGCTTTATCTGGCGTCGGAGTCTTCGTTTTACCGAGTGCTCAAAAAGCACCCGCAATTGAATCATCGGGGCCGCATGAAACCACCGCGCAAAGTCCCTGAGCCCACTAGCTTTACGGCCACTGGCCCGAACCAGGTGTGGAGCTGGGACATCAGTTATTGCCCCTCAGAGGTGCGCGGTCAGCACTGGTATCTGTATCTGATCATGGACATCTACAGCCGCAAAATCGTGGCTTGGGAAATCCACGGAGCAGAGTCCGGCGAGCTTGCCAAAAAGCTCATAGATCGAGCTCTGTTGCGCGAGAGATGTTGGCAAAACCCACCGGTGCTGCACTCCGATAATGGCGCGCCGATGACGTCCTACACACTGAAAGCGCGGCTGGCAGAATTGGGTATGTTGATGTCTCACAGCCGACCCAGAGTGAGCAACGATAACCCGCACTCAGAGTCGTTGTTCAAAACGCTGAAGTACTGCCCGAAGTGGCCCGCCAAAGGCTTTAGATCACTGATAGCGGTGCGTGAATGGATGCTGTTGTTCGAGCAGGCCTACAACGAGGAGCACTTGCACAGCGGCATCAACTTCGTGACGCCCGCACAACGACACCAAGGTGTTGATGCAGAGTTGCTAGCCAAACGTGAAGCGGTGTATGAACGAGCAAAGAGTCTGAATCCCAGGCGTTGGTCTGGTGACATTCGAAACTGGAAAGTCGCCGGAGCCGTATCGCTCAACCCTGGAAAATTGCAGGAAATTGAGCGCAATAAACAGGCTGCTTAAGTGCAGCTATTTGGACAACTGGGTTGCAAATCACCGAGGGGCTGCGATGGCCGCCTGCGACGATGGCGAGATCGTCGCAAAGTTAAGCCACGTCACCAACACTGACAGGCATCCGAAGGGTATCGCCGCCTCGTTATTGCAGAAACGTGTAAACGAGGAAATGGATGGCAAAATGTGCGTCGAAGTGTTTCCCAACTCCACTCTTTATAATGACGACAAGGTAATCGAGGCGATGCTTCGGGGCGACGTTCAGCTGGCCGCACCGTCACTCTCAAAATTCGAGAGACTGACCAAGCAGTTCCGCCTTTTCGATCTGCCCTTCATCTTCTCAGATATCGATGCAGTGGATCGATTTCAGGCCTCCGATAATGGGCAGGCCATGCTTGACAGCATGCAGCGCCGCGGCCTTCAGGGCTTGGCCTATTGGCATAACGGCATGAAGCAGATGTCGGCCAATGTGCCCCTGCTCGAGCCTTCGGACGCCGAAGGGCTAAAATTCCGCGTTCAATCCTCCGATGTGTTGGTGGCACAGATGGAGGCGATTGGAGGCAGCCCGCAAAAAATGGCCTTTTCCGAGGTTTACGGAGCGCTTCAGATGGGCGTTGTGGATGGTCAGGAGAACACTTGGTCCAACATCTACGGAAAAAAGTTCTTTGAAGTTCAGGACGGCATCACCGAGACCAATCACGGTGTCATCGACTATCTGCTTGTGACCAGCGTCGACTGGCTTGACAGTCTTGACGCCGATGTGCGCGACCAGTTTCTGCAAATCGTGGCGGAAGTGTCCGATGCCCGCAATAGCGAATCCAGCGAGGTCAATCAAAGCGCCAAGCAAGCGATCATCGATGCCGGCGGCGTGGTGCGACAGCTGACCCCCGCGCAGCGCGACAAGTGGGTTGAGAAGATGAAACCCGTCTGGGAGAAATTCATGGGCGATATTGGACAAGAGAATATCGACGCAGCCGTCAACTCGAACTCCAGTTCGTAAATCCGCATGAACAGCACAGCCCCCACAAAGGGGCTGTGCTGTACCGGTATCGTGCAGTCCATATTGGTCTGCCCAGTTTTTCAACCACTTTCTTTAACGTGCTGTCTGGCTAACTCATAAATCTACTGAAATTCTGAGAGTCCGGAAACCTTATCTCTGAGATTTATGGATCCATGTTGCCAGCTTTGGCCAGAACCCTCAGTGCCAAGCAGTAGGTTTGCGAGTTAGTCAAACGGAACACTACCATCATGGAAACGTTACGATGCAGCAAAAGACAGGACTAATCGATCAGTTCGAGGAAACTTTGATCGCCGTGCTTATTGGACTCATGACGGCCATCACTTTCGCCAATGTTGTAGCACGCTACGCGTTTAACTCGAACATTCTTTGGGCACTTGAACTAACGGTTTTCATGTTTGGATTTTTGGTCCTTTTGGGGGCTTCTTACGCAGTCAAGAAACATGCGCAGCTCGGCGTGGATGTGATTTTGAATATTGTCTCACCTGCCATACGTCGCGTGCTTGCGCTTATCTCAGTCGCAGCATGCCTCGTCTTTTCATTGTTCCTGCTAAAGGGCGGTTACGACTATTGGGCTGTTTTTGCCGACTTGCCCCCCACATCAGGCCGCTGGTTCCCAACAGGATTCGATACAAGTTCGCGCAGTCAAAGCTTCTATGAGATGCAGGATGTACCGATGGTGGGCGCCCTCCGCTTCTTAGAAGATCTAATTAACTACGGCGATACATACGAAAAAATGCCCAAGGCCGTGCCCTATATTGTGCTGCCAATCTCTGCGTTTTTACTGGTGCTGCGATTTACCCAAGCCGCTATTGCCATTTGGCGGGGCGAGCTCGACCGTTTGATTGCCAGCCATGAAGTTGAAGATGAACTGAATGAAATCCGCGCGGGTCACGCGCATGACAGCCGCGGAGGATCCAATTAATGGATGTCGCCATTCTCTTTTTCGTAATCATTGCCTTACTGCTTATTGGTGTGCCGATTGCTTTCTCTCTCGGGCTCAGTTCCACACTCTTCTTGCTGATCTACTCAAATGCTTCGCTGGCTTCCGTTGCGGGCACGCTGCTTGAAGCGTTTGTTGGCCATTACACCTTGCTCGCGATTCCCTTCTTTATTCTCGCTTCGGCGTTCATGACGACGGGCGGCGTTGCGCAGCGAATCATCCGCTTTTCTATTGCCTGCGTGGGGCATCTGCACGGTGGCCTTGCCATCGCTGGGGTCTTAGCCTGCATGATGTTTGCGGCACTTTCGGGGTCATCCCCTGCGACGGTGGTAGCCATCGGCACGATTGTGATCGCGGGCATGCGTCAGGTGGGCTATACCAAAGAATTCGCCGCCGGTGTGATATGTAATGCGGGGACCTTGGGCATTCTTATTCCGCCATCCATCGTAATGGTGGTCTATGCGGCCTCGGTCAACGTGTCGGTCGGCCGCATGTTTCTCGCCGGCATCATTCCCGGCCTTCTCGCGGGTTTCATGCTGATGACGACGATATATATTATCGCCCGCGTGCGCAACATGCCCAAGGGGGAATGGCAAGGCTGGTCTGAGATCTGGGCCTCTGGCCGCGAGGCGGGTTGGGGCCTCTTCCTGATCGTGATCATCTTGGGCGGCATTTATGGCGGTGTCTTCACGCCAACAGAGGCAGCGGCGGTAGCAGCGGTCTATTCCTTCCTGATCGCCTGTTTCATTTATCGCGATATCGGGCCGCTTGCAACAACCGGAGAGGGCGCGAATATCAGTCTCCTGCGAAAACCGCATGCGATCTTGACCGTCTTCGTGCATCCCGACACCAAGAAAACCCTCTTCGATGCAGGCAAACTTACCGTGACGCTGCTTTTCGTGATCGCCAATGCGCTTATTCTCAAGCACGTGTTGACCGAAGAGCAGATACCTCAGCAAATAGCCAATGCAATGCTGAGTGCGGGCTTCGGCCCGGTAATGTTTCTGGTTATGGTCAACATCATATTACTAATCGGCGGACAATTCATGGAGCCCAGCGGCCTACTTGTTATCGTGGCACCGCTGGTCTTTCCGCTCGCCATCGAACTGGGTATCGACCCAATCCATTTAGGCATCATCATGGTGGTCAATATGGAGATCGGAATGATAACGCCGCCGGTGGGACTAAACCTCTTCGTGACATCTGGTGTTGCAGGCATGTCGATGATGTCGGTGGTGCGCGCCTCACTACCCTTCTTGGCCGTCCTGTTGGTGTTCCTGATCATAATAACCTACATCCCATGGATATCGACCTTCTTGCCCAATACCTTCATGGGGCCTGAAATCATTACCAAATAACGGAGTTCAATATCGCTTCATGGGCAACGATTGGCAGCGCCATACGTTGCCCATGAGGCCTTTTCAGTTTGCGATCAACGGATTGCAATGAGGAGATTTGATGGAAATTAACGCGCCAACGAAGTTAATAATAAAAAAAGAGCCAGAGCTCTTTCGTCAGATTTTACCGCTGAAAGGTGCCTGCATTGTGGAGTTGGGATGCGGCTCAGCGGCTCTTACCCGCTATATCGCTAACGAGTGCGAGCCAGCTTCAATTCTGGCTTGCGAAGTGGACCTTGTTCAGCACACTAAAAACAGCGCACGAACGAACTTACCAAATGTGACCTTTGTTGTTGCCGGGGCCGAGAGCATTCCAACTAGTGATTCTAGTGCTGACATTGTTCTGATGTTTAAATCTCTGCATCATGTGCCAAAATATCGCTTGGCTGACGCCATGTCAGAGATTTGCAGAGTGCTTCGACCAGGTGGCTTAGCGTATATCTCTGAGCCAGTTTTTGCGGGCGACTTTAATGAAATTTTGCGGTTGTTTCATAACGAAGAAACAATTCGGGAGAATGCCTTTAAAGCTGTTTTTAATGCGGTTGAAGAAGGTGTTTTTGAGCTAGTCGGCCAGCACTTTTTCCACATGCCAAGCGTATTTAACAGCTTCGACGAATTTGAGCAGCGAATGATCAACGTGACGCACACCAACCATCAGCTGACGCCTGAATTGTTGGCAGCGGTAGAAGCTAAATACAACCACTTTGCTGAAGATGGCCGAGTTTGTTTAACGGCGCCCATGCGAGTTGATCTACTACGCAGACCGGTTGCCTAACTTTGAAATTAGGGGCTCACTCTGAAAGGCGGTATAGCCGTTAGTAGTTATGATAATCCCGAATGGATTGAATCAGCGCCTTGCAAGCTTCCGGCAATGAGGCGTACTCCCGCACAATCACCGCTCGTTCTCGCGTTGCCCACGCATCTTTTAAAAGCACTATGTCCAGCTTCATATTCTTCTGGTAACGCAAAGCGCTAGACTCCGGAAGAATAGCCATGCCAACGCCGGCCTCGATCATACGGCAGGTTTGCTCAAAACCGTAAACCTGCATCCGCAGTGACAACTGCTCGCCAAGTTTTGCCACTTCTTTTTTGAGAAATTGGGTTAACGTGCTGCCATCGTGCAAACCCAAATAAGGGAACCCAATGGTATCTTTGAAATCAACGGGTTTACTGCCAGCTAAGGGATGCTGGGACCCTACAACCGCAACCAAACGATCTACGCTAAAAGGTAGAATTTCAACGCCTTTTATCTCGATTTTCCCGGAAGTTACGCCCAAATCAGTAGCTCCGTCGAGCACCCCGCGAAAAATGTCATTTGTGAGTCTTTCTTGCAAATCAATGGTTATGCCCGGCCTTTGGCCCAGAAAGCTGGCGAGGACTTCTGGCATGAAATCTGTGACCGCGGTGGTGTTGGCAAAAATCCGAATATGCCCACTGTCGCCATCCTGATACTTGGAAAAGTCCGTTTTTACATACTCAACCTGCCTCATTATCGAACGCGCATGTTGGAGCAGCTTTTCACCAGCAGGTGTCAGTTCTACTCCCTGGCTAGCGCGATAAAACAAACGACTACCCAGCTGACCTTCTAAGGACTTAATGCGAGTGCTCGCTGCGGCTGTTGAAAGGCTCGCGCGCTTTGCCCCCGCGGTCATACTGCCGGCTTCTGAGACGTGAATGAAAAGTCGTAAATCGGGTAAGTCAAAATGCATGATGCGTTGCTCGGTTGAGTCAAGAGTTCATCTTTTTACCAAGTAGAGAGTAACACTTTACGGAATGAGCTTTAGACGAATTTTTGCGGATTGGCTTTTATTCCGAATTCAACTCAGAACCTTAGTACTCCGGCAAATTGGCTAGAATACACAGTGCTGTTTGGAGCCTATCCGCATTAAACGCGCTGTTCAGGTGATCGAGCGCCATATAAACGCTACCCCTCGCACCATGGCAGCTAACCGCTATCCATCGATGGTGAGGCGCCTCCAACCTGGCTCGCGAGCAACTGATAAAGTTTTTTGGCTGCTTCGCTAGGGCTATCGTTTTGCAAGTAGAGGTAAAAATTAATGGTAGGCAATGACGGCAACCTCTGGTGTTCACCTAGCACTCTGAATTCGGGTGTGACCATCTCAATACTGCGGGCTGTAATGCCAAGTCCAGCTCGCACTGCCGCTTTGATTCCTGCCAAATTAGGCGCAATGTAGCTTTCTTTGTAGTCCCACTGCTCGCGAGTGAGTGCTTCAAGAGCGATAGCTGGAAAAATGCTGGGCTCATCAGCCAAAACTAGCGACAGCGGCTCATCACTAACTAACTGATAGTCACTGGCAGCAATCCACACCACCGGAGAACTCCGAAGCACCAGATTTGGATAGCCATCTGCTTTACGCGTCGAGATGGTCAAATCAAGCTCACCGGCGAATAGCATGTCCATAAGGTCTGGGCTGCGGCCAACATGTATAGCCATCGACAAGCGCGGGTTGACTCGTGCAAAGGATTGCAAAATGCTCGGTAGCACTGTGTCAGCAATATCCGCTGGTGCTCCTATTCGTACCGGGCCAATAAGCTCCTGATCATCCAGTGTTGTCCACAGTTCGTCGTGTAGCGCAAGCAGACGGCGAGCATACTCTGACAGGCGAGCGCCCGCCGCTGTCAGTTTTTTTCGGCGGCCACGCGTTATAAATAGCGATACTTGCAGCTCATTTTCCAAGCGCCCCATTTGTTGGCTAATCGCAGGCTGCGATTTATGAATCCTCAGTGCAGCCTTGGCGAAGCTCTCTTCGTCACAAATGGCGACGAATGTTCTGAGCAGTGATAGGTCTAGGTGGCGCATATAGTTAAGCTCTGATTATCTATTACAGCTTAAATCTTATTATAAATAGCATGCTTAAAGGAGTAATTTAGACGGAACTTTAATTACAAGGGAATAGCTATGAGTTCTTCAGCCTCACGTCGCCAGCAGGTCGTTTCGGATGCGCTTAGCCGAGTACATAAAATATTGGCTTCTGAGGCCGTAACCCGTCAGTCGCTCGACACTATATTGGACGAGGTCAAACAGCTAGCCACACAAAGCTCGCTTTGGAATGAGTCCGACTTTCCTCCGCCGAAGCCTGACGAGTATCAAGCTCGATACCTTATCGACCAGGGCGACGACTTGACCGTCGCACTCTACCTGAACGTTATGCGCCCCGGAAAATTCGTCCCCCCCATGACCATACAACCTGGGCCTGTATCGCAGGCGTTGCGGGTGATGAATACAACACACTGTATAAACGATTGGATAATGGCCGCGAACCGGGAAAAGCCACGTTGAAAACCGGCGAGGAAATTCTTGTCGGCCAAGGGGGCGGTGTTGCTCTGCTGGCCGATGACATTCACTCGGTTCGTGTTGACGGTGATTTGCCTGTTCGCCACCTGCATCTTTATGGGCGCGCGTTGGAGACACTCTCACATCGGACAAGTTTTGATGTCGATGCAGAAACCTGCAAAACCATGGACATTGGTGTCAAAAGCCGAGTTGCAGAAGGTGAGGGTGAAAGCATGGAGAGTAACAGTGCTTAGTATCGCACCTCAGGAGCTAAAGCGATTACTGGCAAGCGCCGGCCAAGAGGTCGCTTTTCTCGACATTCGTGAGTTCGGTGAATACGGCACAGGCCATCCATTCCAATCGGTGAACGCGCCTTTCAGCCTTCTTGAGGCTCGAATCGGTGAACTGGTACCAAGGCTCAGCACATTTTTGGTCTTGATGGACAGCAGTGATGAAGGCAGGGCTCGCCGCGCGGGCGAATGTCTGGCAGATCTCGGTTATAGCAATATAGCCTGGCTGAGAGGCGGTGCTGCGGGTTGGCGGGATGCCGGTTATAGCCTCTTCGCTGGAGTTAATGTGGTTAGCAAGACCTTCGGCGAGCTTGTACATAAACAGTTAGAGCCTGCCGAAATAGGCGCCACTCAATTAGCCGAATGGCAGAGCCAAGGCCGGCCTGTTTATATTATTGATGGCCGTCCTGTTGCCGAATATAACAAGATGAACATTCCTTCGAGCATGTGCTGCCCCAACGGCGAACTCGCTAAGCGGATTTCCACTATCCTCGATAGTGACACTGAAACGCCGGTGGTCATAAATTGCGCGGGTCGCACCCGTAGCATTATTGGAGCCCAGACTCTTCGTTGGCTGGGTATCAAGAATCCAGTCTACGCCCTTGAAAATGGCACTCAAGGATGGCAATTAGCCGGACTATCACTTGAGCACGAAAGTAAACGCTATTACCCCTATGAAGTCAGGGTTGACCCCGCATTTTGCGCGGCTGCCCGCCAATTTTCAGAATCGCACCAGGTTGCGGCGGTTAACGAGCCAACGTTGAATGACTGGCTAGCGGACGAGCAACGCACTACTTATGTTTTTGACATTCGCACTGAGGAAGAATATCGAAAGAACGGACACGCAGCTGCAGTCCACGCGCCAGGCGGACAATTGATCCAGGCCTTTGACCATTGGGTAGGCGTGCAGAGCGCTCGCGTAGTGCTGATCGATGACGATGAGTGCCGCGCTCCAATGGTTGCTGGCTGTTTAGCGCTGATGGGAGTAGACGTTGCCTGGCTGCGAGGTGGAAGGGATTCATGGAGACGCCTGCGTAACTTTAAGAAGCAATCTGATTTGCGCCTGGAAATCCCGCGAAAAGTGCAGCTAGAAGAAGCTTTGCACCCAGCAACGTTTTGTCTCGATGCACGCCCCAGCATGCAGTATCGAGAGGGTCACTTACCCGGTTCCTGCTGGGCAAACCGGTCACTATTCAATGAGCAGATCACCGGTACGGATTATCAGCAGTTCGTCGTAATAATTGCCGATATGGAACGCGCGGCATGCCTCACCGTAGAGCTCAAAGCACAAGGCTTTAAAAACATAGGTTGGTTGGCTTCAACACTTGTAGACTGGCAAAGTAAAGACATTACCCTAGAGCGCACTCCGAATAGACCAAATGACACCAGCTGCATAGATTACCTGTTTTTTGTGCATGACCGACACGATGGCAACCTAGAAGCTTCCCGCCGTTATCTAGCTTGGGAAACCGGCTTGTTAGCCCAACTTGACTATCAGGAGCGCCGCATCTTCAGAATCTAAGCATGTTTGAGAAGATACTTAATAAAACGAAAAGCTAATCTGATAGATCTTGCCTGCCATTAAGGAATTTCGGCCATCTATTTTTAATGGTTGGTCGATCGGGTAAACAGACGCGCCGTTTTTATAAATCTAAAGGAGATCAAACGGCCTGAATGACACTATTAAAACCCTCGCGTTATTTTGCCTTGGCCGGTTTTCTGCCGGCCGGGGTCGTCTTCTTGATGGTCTCATTCGAATACACGGGTTATTCCGCATTCGCAGTGGCGGCTTCGGTGGTGGCCGCGATCGCAGTCGCAATTTTCAGTTTTGGCGTCCGCGCCTCTCGGGTCGTGTTTGTGCTGATCGCGATCGCATTGGTGCTTTGGGCCGCGCTGACGAAT
Organism: Marinobacter sp. M3C; assembly: GCF_023311895.1. Lineage (GTDB taxonomy): Bacteria > Pseudomonadota > Gammaproteobacteria > Pseudomonadales > Oleiphilaceae > Marinobacter. The sequence goes on along the minus strand of NZ_CP092285.1, from coordinate 84,844 downwards.
ACGGGGTGGGTGGCAGCGACCGCATTAGCGGCGCAGCGTGGTGCGATGGTGATGGCGTTGTTCACCGCCCTGACGGCTATCCGCAATGCCGCCATAAGCGCGCCGGCAATCGTCGAATGCGGGCGTTTCCTTGCACGGCAGCGTTCGGGGTTGCGCTACACCGCACTGACCATCGGCGGGCATCTGTTCGCGCTGGTTCTGCTTTATGGCTCAATATCGTTGCTGGGGACCTTGGCGACCGAAAGTGCGGCGCGCGAGCCAGACCCTGAGATTCGCAGGCAACGCACCCGCCGCATGATGATTGCGATCCAGCGGGGCTTTGCGTCCACCCTGTGTTGGTCGCCCCTGGGGTTTTCGATGATCATCAGCGTGTCCGTCGTGCCGGGTGCAAGCTGGAGTGCTGCTGCTCTGCCGGGGCTGGTCAGTGCGCTGATGATGCTGGTGATCGGATGGGGTCTGGACGCACTTTACAAGCCGCAAGTGAAATCGAATACACGCCCGCCGGAGACAGAGCGATGGGTGACTCAGTTGAGTCCACTGCTGGTGCTGCTGGGTCTTGTACTGGTCGGCGTCGCGTTGTTGCATATCGTCACGGGAGTCGAGGTGATCGGTGCGGTCATGTCGCTGATTCCCGTCATTGCCATTCTGTGGATCGCAATGCAACAACCCCCGGTTGGTTTGACGCGCAGCGTCAACGTCTGGCAGCGCGCTCGGCTGTTCGTCACGCGCGAGCTGCCCAGTTATCGCGGTGAGATCGTTTTGCTGTTCATGGCCGGATTTATCGGCAGTTTGGGGGCATTCCTGTTGGTGCCGCTGGTGCAGGCACAAGGGCTTGATCTGACAACGATCCCACCCTGGATTATCGTCGCCGCGATGGTTTGGATCATCCCCGTTACAGGGCAGCTGGGCATGAACCCAATCCTTGCCGTTTCGCTGCTGGTGCCCATTCTGCCTTCGCCGGAGATTATGGGAATTCCACCTACGGCGATGGTCGTGGCGATCACAGCCGGATGGGCGCTGAGCGGGGTAACCTCACCATACACGGCGTCCGTCATGCTGGCTGCGTCCTTGGGCGGAGTGTCACCCCTACGGGCGGGTTTGGGCTGGAACGGAGTGTATATTCTCGCGGCCGGCGCTGCGCTCACCATTTGGGCGCTATTGCTTTTCTATCTCCTTTGATCCAAACCGGTATCAGGAAATTCGTGGTATAATCAACAGTCTGATTGAGAAACTAGACGGAACGTCGTTCATCCTAATTACACCAATGAACACGCTATCCGTCAGCGCGGAGAAGTAGCTCGGCGGCGCCGAGCGCATAGGGTTTTCCTGCAATATCTTTAGCGAACGGTTCTTGAAATTATTTAAATAAGGCTATGCGACATGACTGAAGATCATCTGCGATCGTTTCTTTTTGTTCCGGCCACGCGGCCAGACAGAATCGGTAAAGCGCTCGCTAGCGGCGCTGACGCCGTCATTGTGGATCTCGAGGATGCGGTGCCCGCCGACGCCAAGGATCAGGCGCGCTCTACCCTGGCGACGTTCTTCGAGCAGAATCCCGACGTGAAAGTGTTGGTGCGGATAAACAGCGCAGACACGGACGCATTTGAAGCCGATCTAGCGCTTTGCCGTGATGCCGAAGCAGTGTTTGGTGTAATGCTGGCCAAAGCAGACAGCGCCAAAGACATCGAATACACCGCCAATACAACGAAAAAACCGGTATGGCCGTTGATTGAATCCGGCGCGGGCATTGCGGCACTAGCGGAACTGGTAAAGGCACGTGGAATTGCACGTTTGAGCATTGGAGCTCTAGACCTAGCGTCCGACCTTGGGCTGATCTCGGACACCCCAGGTGCCGAGAAGATGCTAAATCACTGCCGTAGCCAACTGGTAATTCATTCCCGCGCGGTGGGCTTGGCACCTCCCGTGGAGACGGTGGTACCGGTAATTGACCAACCAGATGTAGTCTTGCGGGTGGCGATTAACGCCAGTCAGATGGGTTTCACCGGCATGCTAGCCATTCATCCAGCACAATTGCCCGCTATTCATCAAGCCTTTACGCCGGACTCCAATCAAGTTGAGTGGGCGCAGCGAGTGGTTGCTGGCGCGGCAGAGTTTGGTGCCATCTTTCAGCTTAACGGTAAAATGGTGGACGCCCCGGTTATCAAACAGGCCCACAGCATTTTGGCGCGAGCACAGCCACAGACATAAGCGATTGCAGCCGGGTTTTCCAACCCGGCTCTCAAATCAATCCCCCCAGTATGGGGGGGGGACGCAAGCGCGCCGCTGAATCTTCTCGATACGCGTCTGTTTCAAATCACCCCAACACTTTTGAACCCTTGAATTTGATCTTCGTGATAGCCAAGTTCGGCAAGAATGTTGGCGGTATGTTCACCCAGAGCGGGGACCGGGTTCATCACCGGGGTATAGGCACTACTTCGGCCTGGAGGCAGCGCCGCCGAAACTGTGCCCGCGGGGCTTTCCACCGTATGCCAATGATTTCGGGACTTCAGTTGCGGATGCGCCCAGACATCGTGCATATCGTTTACTTTGGCATTAGCGATGGCTGAGTCATCCAATCGCTGAGCTGCCTGCTCCGCGGACATAGACGCAAATACTTGCTGAATAATGCCCCGCAGATCGTCACGGTTCTCCGAACGCAGCTTGTTACTGGAAAAACGGTGATCATCTGCCAATTCAGGCATATTCAAAACCTTATTACAGAATGCCAGCCACTCGCGCTCGTTCTGAAGGCCCAGCATGACCTGCTTGCCATCGCCCGCCATAAACGGGCCATAAGGATAGATCGACGCGTGGGAGGCTCCGGCTCGCGGTGGTGGCTCAGCACCTTGATAAGCGTAGTACAGCGGATACCCCATCCACTCAACAAGGCACTCAAGCATCGACACATCGATGTGTGAGCCTTCTCCTGTTCTTTGGCGGAGCATCAAAGCAGACAGAATGTTGGTGTAAGCGTACATGCCGGCAGAGATATCGGCAATCGAACAGCCCGCCTTCGCCATGCCGTCGGGCCCTGGGGCTCCGGTTGTAGACAGAAAACCACCCTCGCTCTGAATCAACAAATCATAAGCCTTACGATACTGGTAAGGCCCGCTGTCGCCGTAACCGGAAATGTCACACACAATCAGTTTGGGAAATCTTTTATGCAGGTCGTCATAAGAGAGACCCAGACGACGACAAGCTCCCGGAGCTAAATTCTGAACAAAAACATCAGCCTCTTCCAACAATTGATCAAGAATAGGCTTTGCCGGTTCCGTTTTGACATCCAGAGTAAAACTTTCCTTTGAGCGGTTAGTCCAGACGAAATGTGACGATAGGCCATGGACCCGCTCGTCGTATCCGCGGGCAAAATCACCAACGCCGGGACGCTCAATTTTGATAACTCTAGCACCAAGATCCGCTAACTGACGCGTGCAGAATGGGGCAGCAATCGCATGCTCTAAGCTGACCACTGTGATGCCGTCCAACGGACGGAGTTCGCTGTTGCTCATGTGCGCTTCCTGTCAATTAGTGGGGTCGGAGGTGACATGGGGCAGCAGATTACGAACACTGCTGGCATCCCGAAGCCGCCAGGCCCAACTGATCAGCTGATTCGCCTCGGCCTGCGTGGTGGCTTTTGAAAAAGCGACCAATCTATGAAACTTTTCTTCTAACTCGCCACGAGACATCGGGTTGCCCGGATCCCCTTTGGGATCGTCTATTGCGGCACTCAGTCGCCGTCCATCGATTGTGACGACCTCGATTCGGCCCAACCATTTGGCTGGATAGGCTCTGTCCACTTCCAGATCCAGCGACATACTAACCAGAGAGCGGAAGTGTGCTACTTCTTCACTCTGCAATGCGCGATCCTGGAAGTCGAGGACACCGGCACTGCCGTATACGGCAATCAGTCCCAACACAGTACCCATCGAGAACTTTGCCTGGTGAATGGTGGTGGGCTCGTTCACCATACCCAGCACATCGATTGCGGCTTGGTGCACTTTTGCCACAACAGACTCGATGTCACTGCTTACGAGGTCATGTTTCTGCATCAGTACCAGCAGTGCGTCTGCCGCCGGGTGCGTATGTCGGCAGGAAGCGTGAAACTTGAACGAGGTTTCCGCTAGCGCCCAACGAGACCCAAGTTGGTCTGTCAGGAACGCAGGCTCAGCATCGCTGGACATACCCGCAGCAATACCCTGTCGGCCTTCAAGAATCTGGCTCGCTCCGGTAAGCCCTTCCTCAGTCATGTAGGCCGCAAGCAGTCCGTCTGCAGCCGCTTTTGCGGTGTGCAGCTGTTTGGAATTCGCAGCGTCACGCAGGAACTCCCACAAACCAGACGCCTGGGTACCAGCGCTTCCTAGCGCATTAACGAACTGATCTGTGTTGAACTTAAACAACTTGCCCACAGCTACTGCTGCGGCCAATGTACCGACTGTCCCGGTCGTGTGAAAAATTGTGTAATGAGAGCGCCCCAAGAATTCACCGATCCGAATTCCCGCCTCATATCCGGCGACCGACGCCAAAATTAGATCCCGACCGGAAACGTCCAGATCCTGAGCAGCAGCCAAGACTGCCGGGAACACCACGGTACCGGGGTGAAGTACCGAGCTGTTGTGGAGGTCATCCTGCTCAACCACGTGAGATGAAGCAGCGTTTACAAATGCAGCGAACCAGGGCGAGGTACGGCTTCGGTCAACCAGCACTTCGCAACGACCACTATCGGGGCCCATCCGCCGAGCATATTTCTGAAAAAGAGGAATCGGAGGGTAGTCCTTTCCGGCCAGTGCCGATCCCATCCAATCTAGAAAGAGCTCCTCGCAGCGCTCAACGACGTAATCCGGAATGTCGTCGTATGTCAGGTCAGCCAAAAATCCAGCAAGTGCCCGGGTTGCATCAGTCATTGTCAACTCCTAGAACGACCGCGGTAGCTGAAGAATATGCTCAGCAACGTAGGAAAGAATCAGATTCGTTGAAATCGGCGCCACTTGGTACAACCGAGTCTCGCGAAACTTACGTTCAATATCGTATTCGTTAGCGAAACCGAAGCCACCGAAGGTTTGCATGCAGGCGTTAGCCGCCTTCCAAGAGGCTTCTGCAGCCAGGTACTTTGCCATGTTGGCGCTAGCACCGGCATTGTGGCCGTGGTCGTATTCCCAGCAAGCCTTCCAACGCATCAGGTCGGCCGCTTCAACCTCAATGTGAGACTGTGCGATGGGAAATTGAATTCCCTGGTTTTTGCCAATCGGCCGGCCAAAAACTTCCCGCCCACACGCGTATTTGGCAGCTTTTTCAATAAACCAGTGACCGTCACCAATGCATTCGGCTGCGATCAACGCACGCTCGGCGTTAAGGCCGTCCAGAATATAACGGAAACCCAGACCTTCCTCGCCAATCAGGCTGTCGGCTGGAAGTTCCAGATTGTCAAAAAACAGCTCATTGGTTTCGTGATTTACCATGTTGGCAATGGGCTGAACAGACAAGCCATTCCCGATAGCCTTGTGCAGGTCAACAATAAAAATGGACATGCCTAAAGACTTCTTAGTGACTTCTTGCAAAGGTGTTGTGCGGGCCAGCAGAATCATAAGATCGGAGTGTTGAACCCGCGAAATCCACACTTTTTGGCCGTTGATGATGTACTTGTCGCCTTTACGCACCGCGGTGGTTTTGAGCTTTGTGGTATCAGTACCCGTTGTTGGCTCGGTTACAGCCATTGATTGCAGGCGCAGTTCGCCGGAAGCCAGTTTTGGCAGGTAATATTCTTTTTGCTGATCGCTGCCATGGCGCAGCAAGGTGAACATGTTGTACATCTGGCCGTGAATGGTTCCAGCGTTGCCGCCACAACGATTCACTTCTTCCAGGATTACCGATGCTTCGGTCAACCCCAGGCCAGAACCACCAAATTCTTCAGGAATCATGGCTCCCAGCCAGCCAGCTTTGGTCATCTCTTCAACAAAGGCTTCGGGAAAGGCCTTTCTCTCGTCCAGCTCACGCCAGTATTCGGCACCATAGTTTACACACAGGCTACGTACGCCATCGCGGATAGCATCCAGGGATTCTTGATTATCAAACATGATCTTTTCCTTAATAGGTTACACGGGCTTGCTGGGCCGGGCCGTTGTCGTTAAAGGCTAGCAGCACGCTTTCGTTGTCGGTTTTTGCATAGCCGCCAAGGCTGAACTCTGTTCCCTGAATTAATGGTCGAACGCCACGGTACTCAAAGTGCTTTGGCTCTTTTCCAGGGTTGTTGCTGATAAAACTGTGTAGCAGCAGAGTGGCGATCAGTGGGCCGTGGACCACCAAGTTTGAATAGCCCTCGCTTGCGGTCACGTAGGGATAATCGTAATGGATGCGATGGCTATTGAAAGTCACCGCCGAGTAGCGGAACAACATTACCGAAGACGGAGTCACGCTCTCTTGCCAGTGCATCAACGGAATCTCGCCGCTGTCTTGCAGGCGCGGCGCGGTTGGTGCGCGATAAACCACATCCTGTTCTTCGTTAATGCATAATATATTGTCTTGGATGTACTGGTGCCGGAGCGTAACGAACAATAACGCTCCGGTGTTGCCTTGCTTTTCTGCGATCTTAATGATCTCAGTGCGGCGCTGTGCTGGTTTTCCGACTAGCAAAGGGGTGTGGAAAGCAAGGCGGCCACCGGCCCACATACGGTTGCGACCTTCGACCGGAGGCATGAACTGACCCAAAGCGGGGTGGCCGTCTGGGCCTGTCAAATCTTCACCGACGGGTTCTTGAAAAAATGCCCAGTGCCACAAATTTGGCATTGGCATTCCGTGTTTTGGCGTTTCAGTTCCGAATGTAACGGCTATTCGCTTAACGAGACATTCGGAAATACTGTCTTCAACCAATTCGCTTTTGCCTAGCCAGCTATTATATGAGTGATTGCCCATAAACGCTCCTGATTCGCTCTTGTTATGCTTTATGTGAGAAAAGTATGCGTAATTAACAGCAACTATAGAATTTTAGAATGTGGAAGGCTGGGTTCACAAATTTGGAATGTTTAGATTTTATGTATAAAAATCATTATTTTGAAGCTTTATTGGTCGCCACAGGATAGCTACTCTGGAAAAGCAGTGAGCGTACATAATTCAGCACTTATACCCCAGCTTTACGACTGAACACGTTCATCTCATAATAACCTCGTGAGGCGTCTCCATGCTTAAGCATTCATTCCATGGCGTAGTTGATCTCCTTCACGTCACGAAGAAGCGCGCTGGCCACTTCTGAGTGAACCTGCGAACGGCCAATTCGAACGTCCCAACGCCCACGGGCGTATCTGGTTTTCCACCCAGTTATTATCGATGGGCACCGTCCCATCATCGAGATAGCGCGTCAGCGCTTTCCAGCGTTTAAGGCTGTAATCGAGGGCTCTGGCCGTGCCGGAGCCATCCGACACTTTCTGTCGGTTAGCCAACATCCATTGATGCAGAGCATCAGCAATGGGCCGAGCTTTTTCACTTCTGATGGGTTGTCGTTTATCCGGCGGCAGGTCTTTGGCTTCTCGCTCAATCATCTACAGTTGGCCGATGTATTCGAGAGCTTGTGCCGCCAGTTCGCTCTTGTTGGCCGGCCTGGTGCAAGTCGTAGAACATGCGCCGGGCATGAGCCATGCAACCGATTTCGGTGATGCCGTTGCCGAAGCCCGCTTTATAACCTGAGTAATCGTCGGAGACCAATTTGCCTTGCCAGTCGCCCAGGAAGCTACGCGCGTGCTCGCCGGCGCGGTTTGGAGCGAACTCGTAAATCACCTCGCTGAGATCTGAGAACGGTGTCGTGCAGTAAGCCCAGACGTAAGCCCGGTGGGTTTTCTTCTTGCCCGGGGCCAGCATGCTGACCGGTGTTTCGTCAGCGTGTAACACGGTATGTTGTAAGAGGACGTTTCTCAGCGCATCCACCACGGGCTGTAACTGCACGCCGCAGGTTCCCACCCAGGCAGCCAGCGTGGAGCGCGGGATGGTGAGGCCGGCGCGATCGAAGATGCGTTCTTGACGATACAGTGGTAAATGATCCGAGTACTTGGCCACTAGCACTTGGGTAAGCAGTCCAGCGGTGGGGATGCCTTTATTAATGACCGGAGCCCGGATCAGGGTGCGGGGCAATTCTAGCGGCAGCGGAGCCCACTTGGGCTGTTTTTTTGGTGGGGTCGATGCTTCATCGACTGTTATCTGGGCCAGTCTGGCTTCGATGGCGCCAAGGTTGACGTCGATCAGTTAATCCAAAAAGTTACCTTGAACTGCATCCAGCTGTTCGCTGCGTTAGGCGTATTTATGGCGCTTAAGAATCGCCACTTTGTGGGTCAGCTTTTCGATGACCGCATCACGGTGAATCAGAGCCCGATCTTTGTTCTCCATGCGATCAAACAGATCTGCCGCTGGGGCGTGGAGTTGTTCGTTAAAGAGTTGGTTAAGATCGGAACGTTGTGACATGCCGAACAGTACCCCCTCTGCCAGCCTAGTTGTCCAGTTGGCGATTTTGCCTAAATTCATGTCAGATTGGGCGGTATGAGAGCAGTCATGCCACGTTATTCCGAGGAACGTAAAGCGGCCGTGTTGAAGAAGTTATTACCTCCGCAGAACCGCAGTGTGGTGCAGGTGGCGGCAGAGGAAGGCATATCGGATGTGACTCTGTATAGTTGGTTAAAACAGTGTCGACAACAAGGAGTGCCTGTGCCGGGTTATCGTAATGCTGGAGACGATGGGTCTCCTGATGCCAAGTTGGCCGTCGTGATCGAAACGGCGTCTATGTCTGAAGCGGAACTGGGTGCGTATTGCCGCCAGAAAGGCCTGTATCCCGAGCAGGTGCAGCGCTGGAAAGAGGCCTGCCTACACGGTACGGGCCTGCAAGAAGGGCAAGAGAAAACCGCTCAGAAACAGCAGCGCGATGCCCGTAAAACCATCAAAAAGCTGAGGGCGGAAGTTCGCCGTAAAGACCGGGTTCTGGCGGAAACAACTTCTTTGTTGGTGCTGTCAAAAAAGCTCGAAGCCTTGTACGGCGAGGACCCGGACAGCGAGGACAGCTAACACCGCTGGCCGAGCGTACAAGGCTTTTAAACGACTATGACGAAGCTGTCGCCAGTGGCGCAGCCCGATACAAGGCGGCCGACTTGATGGAGCTGAGCCAGCGCACGTTGAAACGCTGGCGACGCGCTAACGGCACTGTGGCAGAGGACCAGCGCCCGCAAGCGGAGCGCGTTGTGCAGCCACACCAGCTCACTCACGCTGAAGAAGCGGCCATTCTGGACACGTGCAATGAACGGGAGTATCAGAGCTTGCCACCGTCCCAGATCGTACCTCGACTGGCGGATAAAGGGCTTTATCTGGCGTCGGAGTCTTCGTTTTACCGAGTGCTCAAAAAGCACCCGCAATTGAATCATCGGGGCCGCATGAAACCACCGCGCAAAGTCCCTGAGCCCACTAGCTTTACGGCCACTGGCCCGAACCAGGTGTGGAGCTGGGACATCAGTTATTGCCCCTCAGAGGTGCGCGGTCAGCACTGGTATCTGTATCTGATCATGGACATCTACAGCCGCAAAATCGTGGCTTGGGAAATCCACGGAGCAGAGTCCGGCGAGCTTGCCAAAAAGCTCATAGATCGAGCTCTGTTGCGCGAGAGATGTTGGCAAAACCCACCGGTGCTGCACTCCGATAATGGCGCGCCGATGACGTCCTACACACTGAAAGCGCGGCTGGCAGAATTGGGTATGTTGATGTCTCACAGCCGACCCAGAGTGAGCAACGATAACCCGCACTCAGAGTCGTTGTTCAAAACGCTGAAGTACTGCCCGAAGTGGCCCGCCAAAGGCTTTAGATCACTGATAGCGGTGCGTGAATGGATGCTGTTGTTCGAGCAGGCCTACAACGAGGAGCACTTGCACAGCGGCATCAACTTCGTGACGCCCGCACAACGACACCAAGGTGTTGATGCAGAGTTGCTAGCCAAACGTGAAGCGGTGTATGAACGAGCAAAGAGTCTGAATCCCAGGCGTTGGTCTGGTGACATTCGAAACTGGAAAGTCGCCGGAGCCGTATCGCTCAACCCTGGAAAATTGCAGGAAATTGAGCGCAATAAACAGGCTGCTTAAGTGCAGCTATTTGGACAACTGGGTTGCAAATCACCGAGTATGCCACTACAAGGTTTGCGGACAAGCCGCTGAGATCCTTGGTGGACAAACGCATACCGACAAACAATCGAGGCAGCCGGCGCCTGAAAATCATGCGCATTAGAGACATGACCATCGGCCAGTTGCTGGAACTGAAAGCATTCACCTGCCAGCGAATCGATCGTAAGCGCCAATAAATCAGCACCTACATTCCGGCTCGCCGATTGCACACACTGACTTCCTCACCCATTCCAAAAGGAATCAGCATGACCCCAACCGAACGAGCGCATGTCTGGCAGCAGCATATCACTGACTGGCAGGCCTCCGACGCGCCCGGCAGCGCTTACTGCAAGCAACAGCCACTGGTTTACCATCAATTTGTTTACTGGCCCCGACTGAAGACTTACTGGAACACCTTCAAAAGCACTCGGTATCAGCGGCCTTTCAGCTGCTGCATTGCTGTCGGTTGTATAAGGTCTTCAGCAGGAACTGACGGCCAAAAGCGGTGAAATTCAACAGCGCGATCACTACATCCAGATTTTCAAAGAACTGCTGCGTTTGAAGCGAATTCAGCAGTTTGGTGCTAGCAGTGAAAAGCCCGCACACCAGATTCAACTGTTTGATGAAGCAGAGCTGGAAGTTGAGAGTGAGCGTCCGGTAAATCCATCTTGAGCCCCGTGCCGCAGCCGTCAGGATAGTGTCCACCTATTTCTTAGTGGACTTTGTAGTGGTTAACTAAGTTTGGTGCTTGATGGGTTAATTAGATATTTGGAGTGGCAGCACTTTTAGCTGATCTTTATTCTTTTATAAGAAATCGGGATTAGGGTTGAAGAGCCAGTCCGACCTTGGAGCCGTTGCGGCGCTTCAGACGATGGCTGATCCAGTTTCCTGTCGCCACCAACTGGTGCAAATCGACGCCGGTTTCAATGCCCAGTCCGTCCAGCATGTACAGCACGTCTTCGGTGGCCACATTGCCAGACGCACCTTTGGCGTAGGGGCAGCCACCCAGGCCGGCAACGGACGCATCTATCACCGCCACGCCTTCCTCCAATACCGCGTACAGATTGGCCAGGGCCTGGCCGTAGGTGTCGTGAAAGTGTGCCGCCAGGTGTTCAACCGGCACATGACGGGCAACGGCTTCGAGCATACGCTTGGCCTTGGCCGGGGTGCCGGTGCCAATGGTGTCGCCGAGTGAAATTTCATGGCAGCCCATGTCAAACAGGGCTTTGGCCACTTCGGCCACTTTGGCCGGGGCAATCTCGCCTTCGTAAGGGCAGCCCAGCACGGTGGACACGTAACCACGCACCGGAATGCCGTTGTGCTTTGCGGCTTCCATGACCGGAGCAAAGCGCTCAAGGCTTTCGGTGATGGAGCAGTTAATGTTTTTCTGGCTGAACGATTCTGAAGCCGCGCCAAATACCGCCACTTCGCTGGCACCCGCGGCCAGAGCGCCTTCAAAGCCACGCAGGTTGGGCGTCAGCGCCGAATAGCACACACCGGGTTTGCGCTCGATCAGTGCCATCACATCGCTGGCGTCGGCCATTTGCGGCACCCAGCGTGGTGATACAAAGCTGGCGGCTTCCACATGGGTAAGCCCGCACTCTACCAAACGCTTGATCAGCCGAGCTTTTACTGCGGTAGGAATCACCGGGCCGGGCTCGTTCTGCAAGCCATCGCGGGGGCTCATTTCTACCAGTCTTACACGCTTGGGAAAGGCCATTAGCCTGCCTCCTGTTGCTCGCTTTCAGTCTCTACTTGCACTGCGATCAATTCTGCGCCTTCCGCCACCTGGTCACCCTCGGCGTAAAAAATGTCGGTGACTACGCCATCGGCTGGCGCCTTAATGGCGTGCTCCATTTTCATGGCTTCCATAATCACCAGAGTTTGGCCGCTGACTACTTTATCGCCTACTTTCGCCTGAATCGCCACTACTGCGCCGTTCATGGGTGCGGCCAAGCTGCCTTCGCTGGCCATTTCTTCAAAGCCGTAGGTTTCACGATAGACCACACACGGGAAAGTCTGCCCTTGATGGAACAAGACCAGTTGATCGTTATGCAGGTTGCCGTGCACGCTCAGACGGTGGCCGTTAACCACCGCTTGCAGGTGATCGTCGTCGAGCCGCGCAGTCAGGTTGTAAAGGCTGCCGTTTACCGTCACCTGATAGCCGTCGTCTTGCTCCAACACCTTCAGTTCGTGGACGTCGTCGCCCACTTTGAACTGCAAGGGTTGAGCGTATTCCGAGTTCATGCGCCAGCTGTTCTGGCGGCCAAACGGCGACCAGGGATCCTGGGCGTTCACTTCACCGGCTTTACGCTGCTCCAGTACGAAGCCAGCGGCCAGTACCAGGGCTTTTTGAGTGTCTAGCCGTGATTTCGGGAACAGCAAATCGTGGTGGTCGTCGATGAACCCGGTGGTTAGCTTGGCCTCGCGGAAGGGCTGGGCGTCGGCCAGAGCGTGTAAAAAGCGGATGTTGGTTTTCACCCCTGCGATGCGGTAGCTCTCCAGCGCCTGCACCATGCGGTTGATGGCCTGTTCCCGGGTTTCATCCCACACAATCAGTTTGGCAATCATCGGGTCGTAATGAATGCTGATTTCGTCGCCTTCGGTCACGCCGGTGTCTACCCGTACGTGTGCGTTTTCATCGGGCGTGGTCAAATAGCGCAGGGTGCCGGTGGCGGGTAGAAAGTCCTGGTCCGGGTCTTCGGCGTAAATCCGCGCTTCCAGGGCGTGGCCACGGGTTTTTACGTCGTCCTGAGCCAGTGGCAGCAGGTCGCCCCAGGCCACTTTCAATTGCCACTCCACCAGATCCTGGCCGGTGACCATTTCGGTGACCGGGTGCTCTACTTGCAGCCGGGTGTTCATTTCCATAAAGAAGAACGAGCCGTCTACGTCGTAGAGGAATTCGACGGTGCCGGCGCCAACGTAATGTATGGCTTTGGCGGCGGTTACAGCGGCTTCACCCATGGCCTTGCGGGTTTCATCACTCAGACCGGGTGCGGGAGCTTCTTCCAGCACTTTCTGGTGGCGCCGTTGTACCGAGCAGTCGCGCTCGGCCAGGTACACGCCGTTGCCGTGCTGGTCGCAAAACACCTGGATTTCCACGTGGCGGGGCTGGGTCAGATAGCGCTCGATCAGCATATCCGGGTTGCCGAACGCGTTTTTAGATTCACGCTGGGCGGCGGCCAGGGCTTCATCAAACTCGCCTATGTGCTCCACTACTCGCATGCCTTTGCCACCGCCGCCGGCAACGGCCTTTAACAGCAGCGGAAAACCACACTTTTCGGCTTCGGCGCGCAGGGTTGCCAGTGCCTGGTCGGCACCGTGGTAGCCGGGCACTAACGGCACGCCGGCTTTGCCCATAATCTCCTTGGCGGCGGATTTGGAACCCATGGCGGCGATGGCCGAGGAGGGCGGGCCAATAAACACCAGATTATTAGCCTCGCAGGACTCGGCAAAACCGGTGTTTTCGGACAGAAATCCGTAGCCGGGGTGAATGGCCTGGGCGCCGCTTTTCAGCGCGACCTCAATAATGATATCACCGCGCAAATAGCTTTCAGAGCTGGCGGCGGGGCCAATGCGAAAGGCCTCGTCGGCCATGGCCACGTGGCGGGCGTTGGCGTCGGCATCGGAATAGACAGCCACACAGCGAATACCCATGGCGTGTGCGGTTTCTATGATCCGGCAGGCGATTTCGCCGCGGTTGGCGATCAGTATTTTTGTAAACATCAGTGTTGGTCCTCCGGAACCCAGCTGGCGGCACGTTTTTCAAGGAAAGCGGCAAGGCCTTCCTGGCCTTCTTGTCCCACGCGGATATCGGCAATGCGCCGGGCCGTGTCTTCAATCACATCTGCACTTAGCGGTTGTTGGCTGACGGCAAAAATGAGCGCTTTGGCGGCGCCCATGGCCTGGGGGCCATTGCCAGCAAGCTGCCGCAGCATTTGGTCGCAGCGGGTTTGCAGGTCGTCGTTGTCTGTCGCAACGATGTGCACCAGCCCGAACTCGCAGGCCTGATAGGCATCGAATACTTCCGCCGTCAAAAAATAGCGCCGCGCTTGGCGCTCACCTATGGCGCGCACCACGTAAGGGCTGATCACGGCTGGAATCAGCCCCAGCTTCACCTCGCTTAAGCAGAACTTACTTTGTTCGGTCGCAATCACGATATCGCAGCAGGCTGCCAGGCCCACGGCACCGCCAAAAGCGGCACCCTGAACCAGTCCGATCACGGGCTGTGGCAGGCTGTTCAGCACCGACATCAGGCGCGCGAGCTGGCGTGAATCGTTCAGGTTTTCCTGCTGGCTGTTGTCGGCCATGCGCCGCATCCAGCCCAGATCGGCTCCGGCGGAAAAGTGTTTGCCTTCGGAACGCAGTACCACCACGTTAGTGCCGCTGTCTTGCCCGATCTGTTGGAACGCGGCAATCAGCTGGCCGATGATCACGTCGTCAAAGGCGTTGCGTTTTTCGGGGCGGTTCAACACCACCTCGGTCACGCCGGGGCTGCGGGTGTTGATCACAACGGCCATATTTTGGGCAGAGTCAGGGGCCGAGTTTGGGACAGAATTTGGTTCGGTCATGGTCATTCCCCCGTTACATGCGGAACACGCCGAAGCGTGTTGGCTGGGCGGGGCGGTTTAGTGTGGCCGAAAGACTCAGGGCCACTACTTCGCGGGTTTGGGCTGGGTCTATCACGCCGTCGTCCCACAGGCGGGCACTGGCGAAGTAGGGGTGGCCCTGGTGTTCGTAGGTGTCAATAATGGGTTGTTTGAAGGCAGCTTCGTCTTCGCCGCTCCAGGTTTCGCCATTGCGTTCCATGCCGTCGCGGCGAACCTGTGCGAGTACACCGGCAGCCTGTTCGCCACCCATTACGGAAATGCGGGCGTTAGGCCACATCCACAGGAAATCGGGGCTGTAGGCGCGGCCGCACATGCCGTAGTTTCCTGCGCCGAAGCTGCCGCCGATCAGTACGGTAATTTTTGGCACGTTGGCGCAGGCGACGGCCATCACCATTTTGGCGCCGTGTTTGGCAATGCCTTCGGCTTCGTGCTTCTGGCCCACCATAAAGCCGGTCACATTTTGCAGGAACAGCAGCGGAATATTGCGCTGGCAGCAAAGCTCTATGAAGTGCGCGCCTTTTTGGGCGGATTCGCTGAACAGTATGCCGTTGTTGGCAATAATGCCTACGGGATAGCCGTGCACATGGGCAAAGCCGGTGACCAGAGTCTGACCGTAATAGCGTTTGAATTCGTCGAATTCCGAGCCGTCTACAACGCGGGCGATAACGTCGCGCACGTCAAACTGTTTGCGCAGGTCGGTGCCGACGATGCCGTAAATTTCGCTAGCGTCGAACAGGGGCGCTTTGGGTTTGCGAATTTGCACGTCTGCGGGTTTACGGCGGTTCAGGTTAGACACGCAGCGGCGCGCGATGTCCAGGGCGTGGGCGTCGTTTTCGGCGTAGTGGTCGGCCACACCGGACACTTTGCAGTGCACGTCGGCACCGCCCAGATCTTCGGCACTGACCACTTCACCGGTGGCGGCTTTCACCAGTGGCGGGCCGGCCAGGAAGATGGTGCCCTGGTTGCGCACGATGATGGATTCGTCGGCCATGGCCGGTACGTAGGCGCCGCCGGCGGTGCACAGGCCCATCACCACAGCAATCTGGGGGATGTCTTCGGCGGACATGCGGGCCTGGTTGTAGAAGATGCGGCCGAAGTGATCACGATCGGGGAACACTTCATCCTGGCGCGGCAGGTAGGCGCCGCCGGAGTCTACCAGGTAAATGCAGGGCAGGCGGTTGGCGAGGGCGATTTCCTGGGCCCGCAGGTGTTTTTTGACGGTGAGCGGGTAGTAAGTGCCGCCTTTTACGGTGGCGTCGTTCGCGATGATCATGCATTCGGTGTCGCTAACGCGGCCGATGCCGGCGATCAGGCCAGCGGCGGGTATGTTGTCTTCGTAAACGTTGTAGGCGGCGAGCTGGCCGATTTCGAGGAACGGCGAGCCGTCGTCCAGCAGGCGGTTAATGCGCTCCCGGGGCAGCAGTTTGCCACGGGCGATGTGGCGCTCCTGATAGCTGGGGCCGCCGCCTTGCTGGATGGTGGCAACTTTTTCCCGCAGGTCGGCTACGGCGTCGGCCATGGATTGGTGTTTGGCCTGAAATTCTTCAGATCTGGAGTTGATTTTGCTTTGGAGTATTGTCATAGCCTTGGTTTCCGTGCATCGGGCCTGGAGTGTTTGGCGTTGGCCTCAGGCGAACTTCCACCGCAGGGACAGATTTCAAATCTGTCCCTGGTGTTTCACTTGTTCAGAAACAGCTCTCGTCCAATCAACATGCGGCGGATTTCTGAGGTGCCGGCGCCGATTTCGTACAGCTTGGCGTCGCGCAGCAGGCGGCCGGTGGGGTAGTCGTTGACGTAGCCGTTGCCGCCCAGCAGCTGGATCGCATCCAGGGCCAGTTTTGTGGCCATTTCGGCGGAGTAGAGGATTGCACCGGCGGCGTCTTTGCGGGTGGTTTCACCGCGGTCGGCGGATTGGGCGACCATGTAGACGTAAGACTTAGCGGTGTTCATGTAGGTATACATGTCAGCTACTTTGCCTTGTACCAGTTCGAATTCACCGATGGCCTGGCCGAACTGTTTGCGTTCGCGGATGTAGGGCACAACCACGTCCATGGCGGCTTGCATAATGCCCAGCGGGCCACCTGCAAGTACCAGGCGCTCGTAGTCGAGGCCGCTCATCAGCACTCGGGCACCGCCACCGAGTTGGCCAAGGATGTTTTCTTTGGGTACTTTGCAATCTTGAAACACCAGTTCGCAGGTGTTGGAGCCGCGCATGCCCAGTTTGTCGAGTTTCTGGTGGCGGCTGAAGCCAGGTGCATCGCGTTCTACGATGAAGGCGGTGATGCCTTTGGAACCGGCTTTGACGTCAGTTTTGGCGTAAATCACGTAAACGTGGGCATCCGGGCCGTTGGTGATCCACATTTTGTTGCCGTTCAGCACGTAGTGGTCACCGGCGTCTTTGGCGCTCAGTTTCATGGAGATGACGTCGGAACCGGCGTTGGGTTCTGACATGGCCAAAGCGCCTATGTGTTCGCCGCTGAGCAGCTTGGGCAGATAGTGTTGTTTCTGCTCTTCGGTGCCGTTGCTGTGAATCTGGTTCACACACAAGTTGGAGTGAGCGCCGTAAGACAAGCCTACCGATGCGGAGGCGCGGCTGATTTCTTCCATCGCAATTACGTGGGCCAGGTAGCCCATGCCGGAACCGCCGTAGGCTTCGTCGACGGTGATGCCGAGCAGGCCCATGTCGCCAAACTTTTTCCACAAATCCATGGGGAATTCGTTGGACTGATCAATGTCTGCCGCACGCGGTGCAATTTCGCGCGTGGCGAAACCGTTGATTTGTTCGCGCAGCATGTCCAGGGTTTCACCAAGGCCGAAGTTCAGTTCCGAGTATTGCGATTTCATGATGGTCACCGTGTTGTTGGGGCGTCAGCGCTGTGTTGCCGTCTGTTTTTTCATTTGCAGTTCGCTTAATGCTTCGAGGCAGCGGGCCTCGGCGTTTTCCATTTCCATTTCCACAATGGCGATGTCTTCTTTTTGCTGCGCCAGCGCCTGGCGGCGGCGAGTGATGGTTTGCAGCATCAGCAACAGCTGTTTTTCGTTACCGCTGGTGGTTTCATCCCACAGGTCAAACAACTCTTTGGTCTCGGCCAGCGACAGCCCCATGCGCTTACCGCGCAGGATCAGTTTCAGGCGCACCCGGTCTTTGGAGCTAAAGATGCGGGTTTGGCCCCTACGGCTGGGCTTTAGCAAGCCCTGATCTTCGTAAAAGCGAACGCTACGGGTTGTTACATCGAACTCCTGAGCCAGTTCGCTGATGCTGTAGGTTTTCTTTTGAACCATTGAGTATTTCCTTTTTTTGTCAGGTTAGTTAAAGTTTACGTAAACGTAAAGCAATTTGATTGTATTGTTATCCACAGCGACGGGAGTATCCGATGGAATTTCAGAACGTAGCGGCTATTGTAACAGGTGGTGCATCTGGCCTTGGCGAGGGTGCAGCGCGGGCGCTGGCGGCAGCCGGCTGTAAAATAGCGATCTTTGATTTACAGAAAGAACGCGGTGAAGCGGTTGCAAAAGAGTTGGGCGGAATCTTTGTTGAGTGCGACGTCAGTTCCGCCGCAAGTGCTGAAGCGGCATTTGCTAAAGCCCGTGAGGCCCATGGGCTTTGCGGCGTGGTCGTAAACTGTGCAGGCGTGGCTACCGCTGGCAAAATTTTAGGGCGCGAAGGCGTTTTGCCGTTGGAAAATTTCAGCAAGGTGGTGCAAGTTAACCTAATTGGGACCTTTAATATTTTGCGGTTGGCAGCGGCGGATATGGCTCAGCGTGCGCCCAATGCCGACGGTGAACGGGGCGTTATTATCAACACTGCGTCTATCGCGGCTTATGAAGGCCAGGTTGGTCAGGCTGCTTATAGTGCGTCTAAGGGCGGCGTTGTTGCCCTAACGCTGCAGGCCGCCCGTGAGCTGGCGCGTGAGGGTATTCGGGTGAATACCATTGCACCTGGGCTGTTTATGACGCCGATGATTGCCGGCATGCCGCAGGAAGTACAAGACAGCCTGGCGGCAACCTTGGTGTTTCCGAAACGCCTGGGTAAGCCGGAGGAGTTCGGCATGATGGTGGACCAGATGGTGCGTAACCCGGTGTTGAACGGTGAAGTCATCCGTCTTGATAGCGCTTTGCGTATGGCTCCGAGATAAACGGTCTTTCAGCAATTTATCATGAGTAGGAGTCTGTATGACTGCGACTGTCGATCAAGAAGAATTGACGTTATTCCGTGAGTCGGTAATCAAGGCACTGGAAAAAGAAATTAAACCCCACTACGAGCAATGGGAAAAAGACGGCATTGCCCCCCGCAAGCTTTGGAATACTTTAGGTGACGCCGGCATGCTTTGCGTAGACGTGCCCGAGGACTGCGGCGGCTGCGGCGCGCCATTTCAGTATTCGGTGGTGGTGGGCGAGGAATTGGCACGGTTGGGTTTTGGTGCACTGTCCACCAATGTGATGGTGCACTCCGATATTGTCGCGCCTTATCTGAGCCACTTGGGCAACGACGAGCAAAAACAGCAGTGGCTACCAAAAATGGTTTCCGGTGAAACCGTGGGTGCCATCGCCATGACCGAACCCGGCGCCGGCAGTGATTTGCAGGCCATGCGCACCAGTGCCGTAAAAGAGGGCGACGACTACATTCTGAACGGCTCCAAAACGTTCATTACCAATGGCCAGCACGCAGACATGGTGATTGTGGCGGCAAAAACCGATCCCTCCGCCGGTGCCAAGGGCGTCAGCCTGTTTCTGGTGGACACCACGCTGGAGGGTTATGGCGTTGGTCGCAATCTGGACAAGATTGGCCAGCATGCCGGTGATACCTCGGAGCTGTTTTTTGCTGATATGCGGGTGCCTGCGTCGGCGTTATTGGGCGAGGCCGGCAAAGGCTTTGCTTATTTGATGCAGGAACTGCCCCGCGAACGCCTGGTGATTGGCGCGCTGGGTGTGGCAGCGGCCCGCGGTGCTCTGGACCTGACCGTTGCTTACTGTCAGGAGCGGGTGCTGTTCGGCCAGAAGTTGGCTCAGCTGCAGAACACCCGTTTTGAAATGGCCCGCATGGAAACCGAATACCGCATCAATAAGGCTTTTGTAGATCAGTGCATCAACGAATACGTCGCCGGCACTCTGGATGCCGCCACTGCGTCTATGGCCAAATACAGTGCAACCGAAATGCAGTGTCGGGTGACCGATGGTTGCCTGCAGTTGTTTGGCGGTTATGGTTACACCAGTGAATATCCGATTTCACGAGCTTTCGCGGATGCTCGCGTGCAGCGCATTTATGGCGGTACGTCGGAAATTATGAAGGAAATTATTGCACGCTCAATTTTCGGCCGCGCCTGATTAACGATAGCCAATAACAACCAAACCTTTCAATAAAACGGGGACAAACAACGATGACTGACACGTCTAATGATAATTTCGTAGTAATAGCCGGCGCCGCCCGTACACCCATGGGCGGCATGATGGGCTCGCTGAGCAGCGTGCCTTCGCCGCAGTTGGGCGCGGTTGCGATAAAAGCCGCCATAGAGCGTTCCGGCCTGAAACCGGCTGACATTGATGAAGTCATCATGGGTTGCGTATTGCCGGCTGGCCTCGGCCAGGCACCTGCGCGACAGGCTTCCCGCGGCGCTGGCATACCGGACAGCTCTGGCTGCACCACCGTCAATAAAATGTGCGGCTCGGGTATGCAAGCGGTAATGCTCGCCCACGACCAGATCAAAGCCGGTACCAACAATATTATGATTGCCGGTGGTATGGAAAACATGAGCCAGGCGCCGTATCTGCTACCCAAGGCTCGCGGCGGAATGCGCATGGGCCATGGCCAGGTAATGGACAGCATGTTCCTCGACGGCCTGGAAGACGCCTACGAAGGCAGTCTGATGGGCGTTTTTGCACAAAAGAGCGCGGATGACTATAAGATCACCCGTGAGCAAATGGACAACTTTGCCATCGAGTCCCTCAACCGTGCCAACGCCGCTATCGACAATGGCTGGTTCGCGCCCGAAATCTGCTAATGAAGAACTGCAATCAACCAATGAAGAGTTGCAGTCGACCAATGAGGAACTAACTACTTCCAAAGAAGAAATGCAGTCGATGAACGAAGAGTCACAAACCGTCAACGCCGAACTGCCCATTGTCCGTTTTATAGCCGACCACGCTCATGACCATTCCCCCCGAACAGCAAGATCCATGTGCTGGACGCTGCGCGCATTCACTCGTTATTTGGTGTACAGGGGGTATATCGTTGACGATCTCGCCGCCGCTGTTCCCAGTGTGCGGAGCTGGCGATTCGGACCACTGCCTGACTATCTTCCACCTCCCAAGATCCCGCTTGTGCTCGATGGCTGTGACCGGACAACTGCGATTGGGAAACGAGACTATGCAGTGCTACTTTTGCTGGCACGCCTCGGATTGAGGGCCAACGAGGTTGCCACACTGGCGCTGGAAGACATCGACTGGCACTCGGGCCTCCTGACTGTACGGGGCAAGGGCCGTCAACTCGCAGTTATGCCCTTCTTGTCCGAGGTCGGCGTTGCGCTGGCCGATTACCTGCAACACGGACGATGGACTACCGACAATCGCCGGATATTCATCCGTTCACTCGCTCCACACCGAGGATTCACATCATCGAGCAGTATCTCGATGATCGCTGTCTCTGCGCTGGAGCGGGCCGGAGTAGATGTGCCTCGTAAAGGTACCCACATTTTTCGCTACAGCCTTGCAACTCAGCTGTTAGGTGCAGGCGCTTCGTTGACGGAGATTGGCCAGGTTCTTCGGCACCAGAATCACGACACGACGCGTCTTTACGCCAAGGTGGACATCAACGCTCTTCGTAAACTCGGGCTGCCGTGGCCGGGAGGTGTTCAATGAGCACCTTGCGGACAGCGCTGCGAGACTATCTCTCGCTACAACGGGGCCTAGCAGTCTGTCGGGCTTAACCGAACCCCTGTGAGATAATCACGCAGCCCTTGCAACGACCGGATAACGATAATGAGCCGTTTTGTCACTGTTGATCGCGATACTGACTATCTGCTGCCACCCTCAGTATCAGACTGGCTGACTGAGGACCATCTGGCAGGTTTTGTCGTAGAGGTTATTGATCGACTCGATCTGTCGGAACTCACCCGTCAATAGGCAGGGCGAGGATCGAAGGCGCACCACCCGGCGGTCCTGCTCGGTCTGCTGATTTACGGCTACGCTACCGGTGTGTTTTCCAGCAGAAAGATTGAACGCGCTTCCTATGACTCCATTGCTTTTCGCTATATCGCGGCCAACACGCACCCGGATCACGACACCATTGCGACTTTTCGGCGGCGATTCTTACCCCAACTTGAAGACCTGTTTGTCCAGGTGTTGTTGGCGCGCGAGATGAAGCGGGTGAAGCTGGGCCGGATCGCGTTGGATGGCACCAAGATCAAAGCCAACGCCAGCAAGCACAAAGCACGTTCCTATGCCCATGTAAAAAAGATCGAACAGCAACTCAAAGCCGAAGTGAAAGCTCTGACAGCGCAGGCTGAGGAGGCCGACCAAACACCGGTGATCGATGGTATGGATCTGCCTGCTGAGATTGCCCGCCGTGAGGTTCGACTGAAAGCTTTGGATGCCGCAAAACTAAAAATCGAGGAGCGGGCCAAGGAACGCGTTGAACGCGAGCAAGTGGGCTACCAGAGTAAGCAAGAAAAACGACAGGCTCAGCGGGATGCTGGGAAAAAGCCTAAGGGCCCGGAGCCTAAACCACCACAACCCGGCCCGAAGGATAAAGACCAGGTCAATCTGACCGATGAAGAATCGCGCATCATGCCGGTGTCCGGTGGCGGTTTCGAGCAGTGCTACAACGCCCAGGCCAGTGTTGATACGGAAACGATGCGGGTCATGAGTACGCATGTAACCCAGGCCGCAAATGACAAACAGCAAATAGAACCGGCCCTGCATAGCCTGGCTGCTTTGCCTGATAAGCTGGGTAAAGTGACCGACCTGTTGGGGGATACGGGATATTTTAGTGCTAACAATGTAGAGCTCTGTACGCAGGCAAATATCCAGCCCTTACTGGCCGTAGCGCGTGATCACCACCCTTTATCCGTTTTTGAACGATTCGCACCCGATAGCCCCGTGCCTGAGACGGATGAGCCACTGGCGCTCATGGGGCATCGGCTGAAAACCCAGGCAGGCCGAACACTGTACGGGCTGAGAAAACAGACGGTGGAGCCGGTTTTCGGCATCATCAAGCACGTGATGGGCTTCAGACAGTTCTCAATGCGAGGATTGGACAAGGTGAGCGGCGAATGGACACTCGCCACGCTGGCGTGGAATGTGAAACGTATGAATGTACTGAGAATGGTGTGATAAAGAGCCCGTGAGCCGCCTTATGCCGCGTTAACGCGAAGGCAGAGCGGGATTATAAGAGTGGCAGGCCATTCGTGGGCGGAAATCATACTGCGGCAACCCGCCACTGATGGGGTTCTGATAGCCATACGCCTTACTTTATCCTCAAACTATGCCTGTTGAGCGTTAGTCCGACAGGCTGCTAGGCAAATCTTCTTCTGTATCCCCTCTATTGCTAGCGGATACAGAAGGGTCTGCGACGAGGTTGGCATGCTGAGACCTCCACCGCTTACTGAGCCGCCGACTTTACTGATCGACCAGCCCGCCATCCAGATGAGTCCGCATGGTGACTTTTTTCGTCATAGGGGGTCTGATTTCTTCCGCGTCGGGCTTCAGTTCGACCCCGAGGCCGGGGCGGTCATCAACCCTGAGCATGAAGCCTTTCTCCACGATCAGGCGGCCGTCGATAACCGATTGCCCCAAAAGCTCCGGCGTGCTTTCGAAGACCATGTTGTCATAGCCGGTCGGGTATTCCTGAATGTGAACATTCGCACGCGAAAATCCGATCGCTGCACATGCAGCCACGCCGATCGGCGAGATCGGGTTGTGGGGCGCCACCTGGACATCGTTTGCTTCGGCGATTGCAGCGATCTTGAGGCCTGCGGTGATCCCGCCACAAAGGCCCACGGAGACGCGGGCAAACGACATTGCACGACGTTCGATTGCCATCTTGAACTGGTATATATTAAAAAATCGTTCGCCTGTCGCGATCGGCACCGGCGACCGGGCGGCGACATCTGCCATCGCATCGATATTTTCGGGTCGGATCGGGTCCTCGAGCCAGCCCGGCCGATATTCGGCTACGGCATGCGCAAAGGTCACCGCCTCGGCGGGGGTCAGTCGACGATGCATCTCAAGCATGAGGTCCACCTTCGGACCTACGGCCTCCCGGCAGCGGCGCACGGTGTTCAGCCCCATTTCTACGAGACCGGCGTGGCCCAGAAAGTATGGCTGGTCTTCCGGCTCATCGAGGAACGGGTTGAGATGCCCGATTGCGGTAAAACCTTCCTTGGACTTTTCGTGTGCGAAGTCAGCCACTTCGTCGACGGTTTTTGCGTAGACATGCGCGTAGACCCGAAGCTTGTCGCGCACGGCGCCGCCGAGAAGTTCGTAAAGCGGTACATCATAGGACTTGGCTTTGATGTCCCAGAGCGCAATATCGATCGCCGAGATCGCGCCGCCAATTGCTGCGCCGTTGAAGTGCGCGAAGCGGTGCATCATCTGCCAGTGGCGCTCGATGCGGCGGGGGTCCTGGCCGATCAGGTACTCGCAATACTTTTCCAGGGCTGCCTCGGAGGCCTCAAGATGACCCCAGGCGCCACTTTCGCCGAAACCTGTGATCTCATTGTCGGTGGTGATCTCGACAAAGAGGAACTGGCCGACACGGCGCGGCCGGGCGGTGCGTACTTTCATGGGATGTCTCCTATCTGAATCCGAATGTGTAAGGCAGGGACGTGACGAGGTCGGGCACCAGGATCAGGACGCACAGAAAGGTGGCCGTGATTAGCACGTAGGGGATCGCCACCCGAAATAGGGTTCCGATGCGGACGTGCGCTACCTTCTGAAGGGCGTAGAGCACCATGCCGACTGGCGGCGTCAGCAGCCCCAGCGTCAGGCTCATGGCCATCACGATGCCAAAATGGACGAGGTCGATTCCGACTCGCTCTGCGATCGGTAGCAGGATCGGAGTCAAGATAATAATGGCCGGCGTCTGTGCCATGAAGCAGCCGACGACTGCCCAAATCCCGAAGAACAGGAACATAATGACGACCGGAGCGTTGGATATGCTGACGACCAGTTCCGCGAGGGCCTGCGGTAGACCAAGGCGCAGCATGATCACGCCGAAGGCGGATGTCATTGCGATGATGAACATTAAGGTCGCCGTGTCGAGAACGGTACCCTTTAGCTCATCCATCAGTTCCCGCCAGCCGATTTCCCGGTAGACGACCAAGGTTAGGAAGAGAGCGTAGAGCACCGCCACCGCGGCAGCCTCTGTCGGGGTGAAAATCCCTCCATAGATACCGGCGAGTATGATCCCCGGGGTCATCATCGGCAGGAATGCATGTACTGCCTTGCGGCCAAGTTCTTTGGCTGGAGGTAGCGACCCGCGCGGCAGGTTGCGCCTCCGGGCCTCAATCGCGACCCACGCCATGAAGCACATGGCGAGCAGGATACCGGGAACGATTGCGGCGAGAAACAATGTCGCGACCGATTGCTCGGCCTGAACAGCATAAGCGATCAGCACGATCGACGGTGGCAGACAAGGGCCGAGCAGAGACGAGGCGGCAGTCACACCAGCCGAGAAATCCTCTGGGTATTTATTTGAGCGCATCGCTTTCATCTCGACCGCACCGAGGCCCACGACATCGGCGGTCGCCGACCCGGACATGCCGGCAAATATAAAGCTGGCCATGATGTTGGCGTGCCCGAGGCCTCCGCGAAAGGGCTGCGCAAGCGCGGCCACGAAGTCGAACAGGCGCACGGTCACGCCACCACTGTTCATCAGCCGGCCCGCAAAGATGAAGAAGGGGATCGCAAGTAGCAGGAAGTTGTCGATCCGATCGATCGCAAATCTCGCGACCATCTTCGGGACAAGCTCGCCGAACGGATCACCAAAAATGATCCACCCTCCAATGATCGAAGCGAGTCCGGCGGCAATCGCGATCATCAGCCCGGCAAGAATGAGGATGACGACGAAAAGGGTGAGAAGGAGCGGCATTAGGCGTCGATCCCGCTATGTTCGACCGGCAGGTAGACGTCCGGGTCGCGCCAGGTCAGAAGCACCAGCAACGCGAAGAAAGCCAACGAGACACTCTGCACTAAGTACATCGTCCCGATCGGCAGGACCGGCAGGGAGATGAAGGTCATTTTCCACGTCGCCTGGGTTTGCAGATAGGCTCCATAGCAGAAGTAGGAGATGACGAGGAAGGTGATCGCTTTCAGCACGATGATATAGCCATAGGCGATCTTCCGCGGCAGCAGCCGGATGAAGAAATCCACGACGATATGCTCCCCGCGCACATAGGCTGGGGGGAGCGCGGCATACACTGCAGTGACGAGCGCAAGGCGCGATAGCTCTTCCGTCCACGCCAACGGGAATGCCAGCAGGTAGCGAAATGCCACCTGGCAGAAGACGGTCATCAGCATGGTAACGAGTAGAGCCACCGCTATGCAGAGCCACACCGTCTCAACCCGATGGACAAAACGGGCCATCACGCCACCTCTCATTTCGTGGAGCTGACGTTGACCGCGTCGATATCTTCGAGAAGATCGGCGCGGCAGTTGTCGGCGGCATATGCCTCGACAACGGGGCGGGCTGCTTCTCGGAATGCAGCGACGTCGGGCTCCACGAAAGTAGTCTCGCCGCTTTCCTCGATCGCAGCTCGGATTTCCGCATTCTCTTCCTCAACGGCGTCGTAAAGCCAAGCCATTGCCTCGGTGAGAGTTTCGTCGAAGACTTGCCGCTTTTCCTCGTCCAGACCCTCATAGAAGTCGCTGTTCACGAAGACAATGGTGTAGCTCCAGACGTGTTCAGTGAGACTGATGTAGTCCTGCACTTCATGGAAACGGTAGGAGAAGATCGTCGAGAGCGGGTTTTCCTGTGCGTCGAACACGCCTTGGCGCAGTGCGCCATAGACTTCAGAGAGTGCAAGGGGAGCGGGCTGCGCGCCGAAGGCAGAGAACACTTCCGCGCGCAGGTCGTTCGTGACGCGCATCTTCAGGCCCTGCATGTCCGAGGGCTTTTCGACGGCGACGTTCGCCGTCACATTGCGGCTCCCGCGACGACCGACATCGGCGATCTCGATCCCGTAGGACTCTTTCATGGCGGCCGATGCCTGTTCGCCTATTTCGCCGCGCCAGACCGCGAATCCGTGATCTTCGCTCTCGTAGATGTATTCCGCTTCTAGACACTGGTAGTCGGGCGCGGCAAACTGAAGGACGACCGGCGTGCTGAGATTGATATCGATTTCGCCGGAGGAAAGTTGCTGGATCAGCTCCCTGGTGCCGCCAAGCGTGCCGCCCGCGAGGATATTGAGTTCCATCTCTCCTTCAGTGCGTTCCTGTAGAAGCCGGTTCCACTCCTCCATGGCCTGAACCATGACGTCGTTCTGGTGCAGAATCGTCGCCATCGTGATGGTTTGCGCCTCTACTACGCCAGCCGCGAGTATGGCTGCTGCGGACACTGCTGTCAGGCTCAGACGCCTTGATGTCGCACGAATTCCAATGTTGCTGGTCGTCATGATCTTCTCCGTTATTGTATTTGTCGTTCGTTGCGAAGCGGCGCTCAGTTTACTGTCGGCGCAAGCGCCTGTAGTCGGAAGTGCTCCTCCATCCGGTGCCGTGCCTCCACCGCGTCACCGAAGCGTATCGCGTCGAAGATGTGCCAGTGTTGTTGGCTGCGCTCATCTGCGGGGCGGGGCATGAGGCCCGCGCCTTCCCAAGCTGCGCGAAAATATCCATGCGCTTCGCGCTGGAGCGCGGCGAGATAGACGTTGCCGCAGAAGTCTCCAATGATCTGTTCAAACGTGAGGTCGATCGCATGTGCCAGGCGAGTCTTTGACGGCTCCGCGTCTGCTGCTTCGAGGTGTTCAATTAGGGCAGGGACTATCTTCGGATTGCCAGCCCGTGTTGCGGCCTCCACTACTAGATTATCTATTACTCTGGCAAACCTATACATAGGCAACCCCTTGGATATTGTTTTTTTGAAACCTTTCTTAATGAACCAAAACTCAACTATAAAGACAAACAAAAAATTTAATGGGACTGTCCTGTTAAATTGCATAATATCGCTGCTACGATACTGGAAACCACAAGGCTAGGCATGCTTAGCTACGAAACCGAGTTGCAAAAAATCTTGGAACGACCCCTTAAAATTGGCTATGTCCCAATTAGTTGTTGCGGTACTCGACCGGTTGCTTCCAGCAAACAGCATTCGGGAGGTAACCGTTCATTCCACGACGTAGTTGACTTACTTCACGTCACGAAGTGGCCTGAGTAATCCCGGCGAGACCTTGTACTGTTTCCTTTCATCACCGAGCACGATCACACTTTTGCGGTTGATCTTGGTGACGATCCCAAGCACAGGTCCTTCCCGGCCCTCGAAGGTTACTTTCAGGCCGACCCGCAACTGACTCAAGGCTTGCAGGGTTTCGTGCTCTTGCAGTTCATCAATGCGCTGGCAGATGTACTGATTCAGTTCCAGTAACTGATCGATGCTCATGTCTTCAATGCGCATGAACGGTGGCCTCCGGCTGTTTGCTCTGGCGGTCAGGGTGGCGTGGGTCGATCAGTGCGCGTAACGGCGTGTCGGCGAACCGGGTTTTCCAGAGTCGCGGTGTCAGGTCCGCCACCTCGCGGGCCGGGTGTTGGCTGATGCGTTGCAGCACGTCTACCAGGTAGGTGTATGGATGGATGCCATGCAGCTTGCAGGTACTGATCAGGCTCTGGATGATCCCAACATGTTCAGCCCCCAGTTCGGTCCAGCAGAACAGCCAGTTTTTCTCCCCATTGGAATGGGGCGCAAGGCCCGTTCCAGGTGGTTGGTGTCTGGTTGTACGTCCGGATCCTCCAGGAACACCGTCAGGCTCGTTTCCCGGCTGAGCACGTAGTTCAGAGCTTTGGTCAGCGGTTCGCTGGGCAACAGACCACCGCGTTCCAGTTGATCCCGGCACCACTGGAAGAAGTCGCTGACCACCGGCTTTGAGTGGTCCAGCCGGTACTGACGCTTCTTCTCGCCAGTCAGTCCCAGGGCTTTGATGGCATCTTCGGTGCTGTACAGCTTTGCGATCTGTTGCAGGGCTTCGGTGGCCTTCTCCGGATGATCCTTCTGGGCGTCGATAAAATATCTTCGGCTATGCACCCAGCATTGAGCGTGGGTAATGCCTTCTTGGGCCTCGGCATAGCGGGCATAGGCGGCATAACCGTCACTGATCAGGGTGCCACTGAACTGATCGTTCAGAACCTGCTCGATGTGCAGTCGGCCTCGACTGTTCGAGTAGGTAAACACCACTTCATCGGCATCGCCGTACAGCGGCCAGAACCAGCCGGATTTCATCTTGCCTTTTTGCGGGCCTGCCCGGCCCTGGTGGCCGGCCTTGATCGGCGTTTCGTCCATGGCCAGCACCCGGCTGCGCAGCACGTTGTCGGTCTGGGCATCCACAATGGGTCGAAGCAGGTCGATGGCCCGCTTCACCAGATTAGTCAGGGTGCTGCGGCTGACGGTGATACCGGCCTGTTGGATGCGCTGATGCTGGCGATACAGCAGCAGATGGAACTGGAACTTGTCCACCAACAGCCCGGCCAGCAGGCTGACATCGGCCAGGCTGTTGTTCAGCACGTTGAACGGAGCTGGCGTCGTCACAGGTTTTTGGTCAGTGCCCTTACGACGGAACACTGGGCGCTCCAGCTTGAGCACCACATAGCTGGAGGCCCGCTGGGCCAAGCGGTAGGTGGTTTTGGTGCCGATGATGTCGTACTGATCGGCCTCCGGTCCGGTCAATTCGGGTGGCAACTGCTCAATGACTTCCACCGGCACATCCGCCGTAAAGCGCAGGCCGGTGTCGTTCAGACAATCGTCGTCCCGCTGTTTCTTGCCGGTGCCGCGTTGATAGGCCTTAACGGTACGCTTATCTTCCTCGGCAGGCTTCTCCGGCAGTGGTGCTTCACCGGAGGTGAACAGGCTATCCTGTTCTGGAATATCATAGACCTGCTTCTCGGATTTGGGGCCGAACAGTTGCTTCTTGAACCAGTCCAGCTGGTGTTTCAGCTGACGAATCGCGTCAGACTGTGCGCTCAACTGCTCCCGCAGCATTGCCTTCCTCCTCGGCCAGGGCCGAGGAGGAAGGCAATGCAGTTTGAGGGGAAGAAGCCGTTGAATTCATGGCTGATATTATACCAAACACCCACCCCTTATGCCCCTCGAAAACGCTTGAATTGGCGGTATTTTTGCACCTCAATGCCGTCGATCAGCAGCTGTAAATCCGTCTGGGTCAAGGCTCGCTGACCCGCGGCGGAGGACGGCACCCGGAACTGTCCCTGCTCCAGACGCTTGGCCCACAGGCAATAACCGGTGCGGTTAAAATACAACATCTTCATCTGGGTTTTGCGACGATTGACGAAGACGAAATACTGGCCGCTGAGCGGATCGTGTTTGAGTTGATTTCGAACCAGGGCGCTCAGGCCCCGGAACGATTTGCGCATGTCGGTAGGCTCGGTGCACAGCCAGATCCGGGCCTGGCTATCGAGCCCGATCACCCGTTCTGGCTCAGCCGCAGTTCGACGCCGTTGCCGAGGCTCAGCACAATGTTCCAGCCTGGACTGGATGATTGCGACGCGCCCATCAACGATGACAAATCCAAGAAGCTGGCTTCACCGGAATCCGCCGAAGCGGCTATGTTCGGCTTAGCTGTTGATCCTGTACTAAACTATAGGAAGCCCCAGCGATTGTCGGAGGTTTATAATGAAACAGGTCGAATTCAATCAACTCGCTATAGCCATCAACTCGCTCAGTCCCGGTCAACGACACCTGCTCCTGGAACGATTGCAGCATCCCGATGCTATACCTGAAATCATCGAGCACCTGGAACAGCAGCTTCAGTCCGATCTTAAATGCCCTAAGTGCAACCATGATCAAATTCATCGTTGGGGCACTCTCAAAGAGCTACAGCGTTATCGCTGCCGAGCTTGTCACAAAACTTTTACGGCCTTGACGGGTACGCCCCTGGCTCGACTACGGAAACGCGAGCTTTGGATGGAATACGCAGACTCCATGCTTAGCTCGGAAGCACTGCGTAAGGCAGCGGCGCGGTGCCACGTGCATCTATCCACCTCTTTCCGCTGGCGCCACCGCTTCCTTAAACTGGCGGATTACCTTAATACTCCTGTACTTACGGGTATCGTAGAAGCGGATCAAACAATGTTCCGCGAATCATTCAAAGGCCAGCGTAAAATTGCTAAACGGCCTGTTCGCAAACGCGGCAACGACAACAAAAAAGGCGCCAAGTGGGTGCCTGTTCTGGTGGCTCGCGACCGCAGCGCAGGTGAGGCCGACTTTGTTCTCAAGCACTTCACCCTGAAAAATGTCGAGCAGCACCTGCTACCCCTATTAAGCCGAGATATCGTTCTCTGTACAGACGCTCATCTGACCTTTGAAACGTTGACCCGAAAGCACCATCTCGAGCACAAGGTGCTCAATGCCAGCGCTGGCGAAAGAGTCAAAGCGTCAGTCTTCCACATTCAAGGAGTGAACAACTACCATCAGCGGCTCAAGGGCTGGATTCAACGTTTCCACGGTGTCGCCACCGAATATCTACCTCACTATCTTGGCTGGTTCCGATGGTTCGATAAGCATTCATCAAAAATAAATCAACCTTCTGATTTTATGGCGGATTTTGTGAAGGCAGACAGTTTTCAACATTTAATACGAACATAGCCCGCCGAAGCACCAGCCGACTGATCGGGCAGGCGCTTGCGCCAGTTGCAGAAGCTGGCGTAACCAATGCTCTGCTGCTTGCAGAACTGCATGGCCGACAAGCCGCTGTTCTGTTGCTGATCAACCAGGGCCTGCCATTGTTCTGGGGTTCGGTGTTGTCTCATGAGGGTAACCTCGTTCTGGGAAATGTGAGGTTACTGTAGAGAGAAACTCATCTGGGTGGCAGGACGCCCTGGAATGACCGGTTACTTCGGGAGTTAGCTCAGAGTATCGCTCCAGCAAACTACGCCAACCCAAGTAGTTCTTCAGGTATTTGGTCGCCACACCATGGAACCGAATCATCCAGTTTTTCAATCGACTGTCGTACGCATTGACGTTCTGGATATGAAAAGCACCGCGGACACGGGGCCGGCGAGCAGATACAGCCTGGTGCTCGATTCCCGCTTTTTTCGCAAAAGCCCGATAAACCGAGGCCCCGTCAGTACAGAGGCAGGCATCCGCTGCGACCAACGGCTTGAGTGCGCGGCTGACTTCGATGGCATTGAGCTTTGGCAAGATAAAATCTGCGGTTTCCCCGGTCCGATCACGCACCACCAGCACTGGAATTTGGTCGGGCCCCGTTCCGCGAGTTAGGCTGACTCCGCCCCGCTGACGGGCCTTGCGAGAGATTTTCCGCTGGCCTTTGAAGGACGCCAGAAAGAAGGTCTCATCCGCTTCCACGATGCCGGACTCGCGTTGAGCCTGACACCCCGTAACCAGAGCCAAGAAGCAGTGGCGCCACGAGAAGGCCGTGTTCTTGTTGATGTGACACTCAGTAGCAGCCTGGCGCACGGTCTTGCCGTCGATTAACGCCTGAGCGTAACACAACCGGTGCTCACGTTTACGCAGGCGGGCCAGCGGTGTTCCGGTCAACGGATTGCAAGTACGTCTGCATCGGGCGCAACGGTAACGCGGCAGATTGTGGCTTGAGCCCCACGGCCTGAGCTGCGATGCCTGGCAATGCGGACAGCAGGTGGGAGAGTGCTCGACGAGCAGCGTGTCCGCCGCGCCCGTATCGACCTGTTGGAAATAGCTGTGTAGTTGATGCCGCTGGCTGGGTGTCAGCTGGCCTAGTTGCAACATGAGGTAGTGAAAGGCTTTGTCGTTCATGGCATAACCTCCGATGAGGAGATATCTGCTCTAAGTATAGCTGCGCAACAACCAATTGGGACATAGCCTTAAAATTGGCCCACCTACCACTTCGATTTAGGTTGGTCGATAATTCCCACACCTTTTTTCTTTGCGGCCTCGGTGCCGCCTGAACTGCCGATGTCACATGAGCTGTCGATAATCAATTTATTCTGAATAATTAAATCGTTTAACTTGATTGTCTAAATTTCCCTTAAAGACTAGTGTTTGACCGTACTTATGCCGGCTTATCCCGGTGTTGGTCATTAATCCATTTTTTTTTGGTTGGGTTAGAAAATGAATTTGGATCTGCTTCGTGGAGTGAGGGTAATTGAAAGTTCGGCTTTTATAGCGGCACCACTAGCTGGCATGACGTTAGCTCAGTTTGGCGCCGATGTAATTCGAATTGACCAAATTGGAGGTGGGTTGGATTACAAGCGCGAGCCGGTGATGCCAAACGGCAGAAGTTTCTACTGGACAGGCCTAAACAAGTGCAAGCGTTCGCTCGCTGTGGATATTCGGAGGAAAGAAGGTAGGGAATTGATTAGATCTCTTGTCACGGCCCCCGGTGACCAAGGTGGAATTCTGTTGACCAACATCGGCGGTTCCTGGTTATCACATGATTCACTTAGGGAGCTTCGAGCCGATCTAATATCATGCACGATAGAAGGCAACCCAGACGGGACCACTGCGGTGGACTACACCGTAAATTGTGCAACAGGATTTCCTGCATTAACTGGTGATGGTGGCAAAGACAGCCCTGTCAACCATGTTCTTCCTGCCTGGGACATAGCCTGCGCTTATCAGGCGGCCATGGGGATTGTGGCAGCGGTTCTTAAACGGAGAATCAAAGGCGAAGGTTCGGAGCTCCGCGTGGCTCTCTCCGATGTTGCATTTTCAATGCTTTCTCATCTCGGCATGATGACTGAAGTAGAGAAGCTAGAAAAAGATCGGCCTGCCACTGGAAACTACCTTTATGGTGCTTTTGGAAAAGATTTCTTAACTCTAGACGGGCAAAGACTCTACATCGCCGCGGTATCACTGGGTCAATGGAAGAACTTGGTATCCGCGTGCCGGCTAGAAAAGGAAGTAAGTAAACTTGAAAAACGCTGGCACGCAGATTTTTCACTTGAAGCAGACCGTTTTATAGCTCGTGAAGATATAGAAGCAGTAGTGGCTATATGGTGTAAATCAAGATTCTATAAAGAAATCGCGAGTATTTTTGATTCGAATAAAGTTTGTTGGGGTACTTATCGAACTGTCAGAGAAGCATTAACTGAAGATTCTCGCCTCAGTACTAACAACGAAATATTTGAAAATATTGTAACTGAAGGAATCGGCGACCATTTAGTAGCTGGGACTCCTATAAGACTTGCTAATGTAGAGAGAGGTAAAACCAATCCAGCACCCGTTTTGGGGGCGCACACTAACGAAGTTTTAAACGAGGTACTTAACTTCGATGTAAATCATATTGAGAAGCTTCAGCGTGAAGGCATCATTGCAGGATCAGAGTGCGACCCCTACTTTTTTAAATGAAGAACTATTCAGTCGCTCACAGATAATTATAGCTTTGAAGTTTGTGGTCGACGCTTGGATGTCAGAATGGTAGAGCTATGCGGAAGAAAATGCCCACAGTCATCTCGCTACTAAGGTAATGGTAATTCTTCGATAGCTACTTATTTATGAAATTTCAGTTAATTATTGGAAATAAACTTTGATGAAAACAAAGTCTAAAATAGTCGGCGGTAATTTTCTCGAGGACTTTTATTTAGGACAGATCATTAAACACTCAACGCCGCGAACTATTACTGACGGTGATGCAGCTGTTTATATCTCTCTAACCGGTGCTCGACATTCCCTTCATTCCTCAGAAATTCTTGCCAATGAACTTGGTTATTCAAAACGCCCTATAGACGACTTTCTACTTTTTAATATTGCATTTGGTAAAACCGTTCCGGATATTTCTCTGAATGCTGTGGCGAATCTTGGGTATGCGGAAGTACAATTTTTCGAACCGGTTTATTCTGGAGATACTGTACATTGCGAGAGCATTGTTATAGGCATCAAGGAAAATGCCAGCGGCGTCGCTGGTGTCGTTTATGTCCGATCTACCTGTTTTAACCAGAATGGAAACGCGGTGCTTACATGGGTTCGTTGGGTTATGGTCAAAAAGAGGGACCACGCTGCTAATATTAGTACCCGTCACATACCTGACCTTATGACGAGCGTGCCATCTAATAAAATTTCCGTACCAAGTCGAATTAAAGACCAGGAAACCCTAGGGAGAATTTTTGAGGCTAACGGTTCGCAAATTATTTGGGAAGACTTTAGTGTGGATGAAATTATTCTTCATCCTGGAGGCATAACAATAGAAGATTCAGATCACATGCTAGCTACACGTCTCTATCAAAATAATGCTAGGGCTCATTTTGATGCGAAATTGATGGCGGGTTCCGCCCACGGAAAGCGGTTAGTCTACGGTGGTCATATTATATCGATCTGCCGTGCTTTGTCATTTGAGGGCCTTGATAACTCGTTATCTGTTTCGGCTATCAATTCAGGAAAACATATGAATCCAACTTATTCTGGTGATACGATTTACTGTTTTACAAAAGTTATTGAAAAAATCAAGATATTTGGTAGATCTGATGTAGGTGCGATTAGGTTAGGAACTATAGGTATAAAAAATATGTCTCCTGAAGAGTTTTTCGATTCTAAGTATGAAAATTGCCAAAATAAAAATAATGAAAATATTGTATTGGATATCGACTATACAACTATTTTTCCACGAAAGGGCCGAAGCAACTAATCACGATAATTTATTACTTGATATAATTATATTAGGGAACCTCTGAATAACTTTCCAAAATCAGCGATAATACAGCCATCGCTAACCGCATAGGATTCGCCGCCACCATGGGCCAGATAACCTTCTCCGAAGCCGAGTACCAGAACAAGAAGCGCAAGACACGCCGCGAGATCTTTCTGGAACGAATGGACAAGTTGATTCCCTGGAATCAGCTGGAGAAGAAGGTGGCTCATTACTACCCCAAGGGCCAGAACGGTCGGCCACCGTAACCCGTTGTCTTCCATGCTGCGGGTTCACTGCATGCAACTGTTTTACAACCTCAGTGATCCGGCGATGGAAGATGCGCTGTACGAGATCGAATCCATGCGGTGCTTCGCTGGCCTGAAGCTGGATCGTTTGCCGGACGAAACCACCATTCTCAAGTTCCGTCATTTCCTGGAACGCCACGGCCTTGGCAAGGTGTTGTTCAAAGAGGTGAACAAGCACTTGGAGAAGAATGGCTTGATGCTGCGCGAAGGCAGCATTGTGGATGCCAGCATCATTTCGGCACCGAGCTCCACCAAGAATGAGAGCGGCCAGCGTGATCGCATCGGCGGACCGCCAGAAATGCACCAGACCAGGAAGGGCAACCAATGGTACTTTGGCATGAAGATTCACATTGGTGTCGACGACACACTCGGGCTGATTCACAGCATCGACACCACGGCCGCCAACGTCCACGACATCGTACCCGCCGACAAGCTGCTGCACGGTGATGAGCGGCGGGTGTTCGGCGATGCCGGTTACCTGGGCATCCAAAAACGGGCTGAGCATAAGCATCGTAAAGATGTGTCCTGGTTCATTGCCAAGCGCCCTGGCACTCGCAAGAAGCTGGATGCGGATAAGCTGAAGGCCGAGAAGATTAAAGCCAGCATCCGGGCCAAAGTGGAACACCCATTCCGGTACATCAAGCAAGTCTTTGGCTACAGCAAGGTGCGCTACCGTGGCCTATCAAAAAACACCAATCGGCTGCACCTGCTGGCCGCATTCACCAACTTGATGATCGGTGAAAAATATCTACTGGCGTAGGGTCAGTGCGCCCGAATTCCGCCAAAATGGCGGGAAACGGGCAAAAAACGAACAACTGAAGGGGGTAATTACGCCTGAACCCAGGTTAAATGGCTTTTTTTCGAGCTGAAAAGCGATTCAGCGGAGAATCGGGCGTTAATCAGACCCTCCTTAGCTATGGCCCATAAAAAGGCCAGCTCTTCCGCCGTAACAAAAGATCTGATCAACTCCCTTCCTTTATTGCTTCGAATATCGACCGCTAGGGAGCGTTTGAATTTATTAAGGCCGCTGGGCTTCGATGCTCGTGCTTGTATCGTCCATCCAGGCCAGGTCGCACTTCTTCATCAAAAACTAGCGACAAATTCTGAAGAGGTTTGTGAGGTAACGCTAATCGTGGATGCGTTCGAGAGTGCGGACGGAGGAAGATTAACTATGAATGGGCGACTAGTTGAGAAACCAGTGGTGGGTAATGCTCAAAAAGTTTTGACTTGTTCTCTGTTAGCCGAAAAGGGTACCAGATAAATGCAACCCTCAGGAACGCCGTCAGCGTTCAAGACTGTCGGAGGGCTTTCGTTAGCGCTTGGGCTTATGACAACCGTACAAGGGCTGGCAACTCTTATGATGCTCGCGGTTGCAACGTTAGCTCCAGTCGTCGCCACTGCACTAGATGTTGGCCCGGAAGTCGTTGGATTTCAAATTAGTTTAATTTATATATCGGCTGCATTTGTCTCTGCCTTAGCCGGAACGCTCGTTAGTCGATTTGGAGGATGCACGATAAGTCAGGTTGCAATGGTTCTTGGAGCGCTAGGTTGCATAGTGATTGCATCTGGTAGCCTTCTGTTGATGGCTTTTGGGTCAGTATTGATCGGAATTAGTTATGGTTTAACCAATCCAGCTGCCTCCCAAATTCTAAATCGGTTGACGCCAAGTCATAGACGAGGGCTCGTCTTTTCAATCAAGCAGACGGGTGTTCCATTGGGGGGGGTTCTCGCGGGATTGGCTCTACCTGGGATTGCCATTCTTTTCGGGTGGCAGGGGGCGTTGTATGCCGTTAGTGGTGTTGGTTTTTTAATGGCGGCTTTCTTGCTACCACTAAGGAGCAACTGGGATCGAAACCGAGATCGCGGCGTTCGAGTATCGGCAAATCTACTCAGCGGACCGGTATTGGTCTGGCGAAGCACCTTACTTAGAGCGCTTGCATTAATGGGCTTTTGCTTCTCAGCTATTCAGCTATCCCTTATGAGTTTTTTGGTGACCCTTTTGGTGAAGGACGCCCTTTGGAGCATTGTAGCCGCAGGGGTTGCCGCATCGGTTGTCCAAGGTTTTGGTGCGGCGGCGCGTATTTTTTGGGGGGCTCTCGCAGACAAATTGGGTAAGGGTATTCAAATCCTTGTCATGATTGGTTTGATTACGATCGTATCCTCATTGGCAATTTTGACATTATCTCCGGAATGGCCGAAAAGCCTTGTCATGATCGTCATGACGGTATTTGGAGCTGCTGCAATCGGTTGGAATGGGGTTTTTATAGCTGAAGTAGTTAAGGCCGCACCGCATGGAAATGAGGGAGCAGCCACAGGTGGTGCGTTGACATTTACCTTTGCTGGAGTTGTGCTAGGACCAGCTTTGTACGCTTCGGTTCATAATTTTTTTCCTTCCTATGCATCGACCTTCAGTGCTCTAGCGATCTTTCCGGTATTGGGCGTAATTGTGTTGGTTTTCACTCTCAGAAAGTCGGCGAGCAACTAATGTCTGCAAGAAACTGCTTTCCTCAAAAAAAGTACGCACAGATCTAGACTAATATTCAATAAGTGTAATTTCCCCCGCTAAACCGGGCACCATCACATTCATTTGATGCCAGTTCTGCCCGGTACTCTCAGGGCGGTTTTATCCTCAGCCCCTTGTGCGGGTGGCTGCGGTTATAGTCCTCGATCCAATCCGGCAACCTTGTCACACAGCAGCGGCATCAGGAAGATCATTCCGGTACACATAGTCCCGTTTGAGCGTCTTCATGAAGCCCTCAACCATGCCATTGCTCCGATTGGAGTCTCCTCGATACGGGTGACACAAGCATTTTAAAATCCGCCCGAGGCCAAGAAGCATGTTGGTGGCTATCTGGTGAAATACTGCAATCTACAATTACTGGCAGCGACCTCATTCATGAATTCAACGACGGAATCCATCACGATGCAGCTGAATAAATTAAACACACTACTCGCGATTAGTTATCCGTCATAATTAGTGGCCCCGAGACACTCTGGTGGACGAAATCTGGAACAAGAAAAAAATGCAGTTCTGAATTTTTAAACCAAAGTTATAGTACTATCAACTAGGTACTGATTTCGCTGTACTTCGGCTAATTTGACGAAGCGATTGATTTCTCTGGCACTCGGCAGAGTTGAATATTGTTGAGCCATAATGTGATCCTCTTGAGGTAGATTAGTTAATTACTATATTCAACATGCTACCGACGTGTCGGCGATCGGAAAAGCGATCCTTTCTTTTCAGAATGATGAGAAAATTTCATCATAAGTGGTAACCCTTATGCGTCGTCTTCCACCCCTGAATGCCTTAAGAATGTTTGAAGCTTCGGCCAGAAGAAGCAGCTTTGCGGCTGCTGCAGAAGAGTTATTTGTGTCTGCTTCTGCCGTCAGTCATCAGATCAAGACGCTTGAGGAATATTTAGGGATAACACTGTTTAGCCGAAGCAAACGGGAAGTTGAGCTGACAACGCCCGGGGAGCAGTTCTTGATTTCCGTCAAGCATGCGCTGGACGAGATAGAAATGGCGACTCACCGACTGATGACAAATCAGGAAACCAAGGTCGTTCAAATTAGTGTAGCACCCAACTTCTTAACCCGGTGGCTAATGCCGAGAATATCGCGGTTTCGAGAGCTGTATCCAGATATTGAGCTTCAGATAAACGCATCTATGGGATTGCTTGACTTCAACCGATCAAGCACAGATATGGCGGTCTACTACGGAAATGGCGAATGGGATGACATTGAGGTTCATTTTCTGCAGAAAGTTATGCTGGTGCCTGTGTGTAGTCCGAAGCTTTTAAATGGCAAGCACCCATTGAGCGTTCCGGAAGATCTGCGTCATCACACTTTGATATATGTCAGCAAACGAAAATGGGAGTGGGAGAATTGGCTACACTTAGCAGGTGCTGATTTTATTACCCCCCAAGGACCGTCTCCAGCTATCCAGCGGTCAACTAGCTAGTGCCCATCCAGAAACACCGATTTTTAGCCAGTTCAGCTTATCTCTGGCAACTGGGGTTGAGCTGAGCGCCCTCAAATCATGGAAGACGACTAAATAATGACGGATTTAACCGCTTTCTGATCAGTCTGTCCGAATTCCGGCCATGGGCGTGCATTTCATGGCCTTTCCATGTGTCCTTCTGGTCGTTTTCTGGGTCAGGTTTGTGGACTAATCCGGACCGAGTCGCGCCAACCGTACCAGGTTGTAGCTCAGCGCCGAGGCCCAGACAAATGCCTTGAAGCCATCGTGACCTTTCCACTTCGCTTTCGTGGCTCCGAAGGCTCTTTTCAGCTCCGAGATATTGCCTTCGACTCCGGCTCGAAAATGACGTAATGCGGTAAAGGTCTTCGACTTTACACCCATGGCGGTGAGCGATACGCCAACGGGTTTGTGAAACACTACATGCTTAAGCCCCATGGCGCGTCCGGCCGCGACGTTTGCCTGGCTGGCGTAGCCGCCATCGGCGACCACGGAGCGAGGCAGCTTGCCCAGAACGGATTGATGAAAATCCAGAACCGGCAGGAACAGCGTTTTGTCACCGGGGTTCCCCTCTTCGATGGTTAACGCGGTGATAAAGCCTCTCACTTCACTGCTCAGGTTGATCTTGTGGCCGTACTGCACATCGCGGAATCCCTTGACGATAATATCGGTGTGCGGCTCGAACAGGCTGACGATCTTGTCCGCAGAGGGAACCCGTTCACCGTGGATGACGCGACGCTCGGTTTGCTCGATCACCTGCCATGTCAGCTCCCTGTAGTGCGCCAGAGCATCCAGCCATTTCTGGCAGGATGCGGAAGCTTCCGCCCCTTGAATAATCTGCTGGCGTCCGCGATCCGCCTGCTTCAATACCAGCCGTGCGATCTTCAGCAAGTCGGGATAGAGTTCGTCCTTGGTCGCCTTTTTCGCGTTGAATATGCGAAATGCCAGTGACTTTGCCGCTTTGCGTTTGTCGGTAAAGCAGACCTTCAGGCCGATTTCGATTTTGCTTTTTGCCAGCAGCCGACTGATCACCCGAACGCCATCATTCAGCAACTGGCTGTCACTGGGTGGGGCAATATTGCTGGCCACCACCGTGCTGTCGATGCGCAGCTTATCCAGTGAAGCCATACCCGTGTCCAGCAGGTTCCTTGTCAGCACCTGATGCGCCCGTTCCAGGGTTTCTGGCTGGATGCTGCGGATCGTGGACTGCAGGCAGGACCGGCTGGGCGATAGGTGAGCCGGCAATCGGGTAAAGGTTCGGTAGGTCACCGAATCCGACAAATGAAACGCCAGTTGTTCATAGCTGAAACCCAGTTGCTGCCTTAACACCAGACAACGCAGAACACTCTCTGCGCTGAGACCTGTCCGCCCAACGGCTGAAACGGACACATCTATCAAATCTGCGGCCACCAGCTCAAGAATCTCGGGTTGCCTGTCCAAAACCTCCGACAGCTTCCGGAGTCTGACGCCATACTCGTGATTCGAGTACTCTTCGAATATACTGGCCTGAGCGTTGCGGGTCTCTCGCATGCTGGATCCTCTTGGTTGTTGGATGTTTTTGGGTTGCACTTAAAACATACCAAAGCCAAGAGGATTCTTTAACCTTTCTTAGAATTATTTCCTGAAAATCAGCCGGTTATTAGTTTCTGGATGGGCACTAGCTAGTGCCCATCCAGAAACACCGATTTTTAGCCAGTTCAGCTTATCTCTGGCAATTGGGGTTGAGCTGAGTGCCCTCAAATCATGGAAAAGTAAGCGCCATTAAATCGACCCCCTTGCGTCACCCGCATTGAGACGTCAGATTTTAGGCCTTGGCCAACTCCACGTTCCAAGGCAACAGTGCTTCGAGTTCCTCCACCGTGTCCGCCTCGGCAATATGCGCGAGCAGGTGGTGGATGTAGGCTGAGGGTTCCAGTGGGTTGGCCTTGGCGGTTTCGACCAGGGAATAGCAGGTGGCGCTGGCATTTGCCCCTTGGGTGGTGTCGGCAAACAGCCAGGCTTTTCGGTTATGCCAACATTGGCATAATCGAAATTATCCACACCCAACGATTATGTAAAGTTTATTCGGTTGCTAGGGTGAGAGCCAGTCACAACACGGCCATTGGCTTCATTTATTCTGTCGAACTGAGCATAAAAACGGTGTTTCCTGTGGACTCGTCCCTCACTACAGGAGCAAACCATGCCCACCGATACAATCCTTACGAGTCTTGTTCGCCGCGACTGGCTGACTGATAGCTCGCTCAAGAGCGTCATTACAGATTACATTGAGGCACTGCGAGACCAACGCTATGCCGAGCGCACCATCCGAATCTATTTGGGTTGCCTTGCCCATTTCAGTTTCTGGCTTAAGGCTGAAGAGGAAAAATTCACGTACATTGATTCGACCCTCGTCAAACGCTTCTTGCGTGAACATCTTCCAACTTGCACCTGCCCGGCACCCTGCTATGGCAATGTCGGCAGTTCCGGAGCGGCACTTCGACATTTACTCAAATTGCTATCGTGTTCACAGCTGTTGTCACCGACAGCCCAGAATCCCGTAACGATTGAGCTCGCCCGGTTTGGTGATTATTTAACGGGTACGTGTGGGCTGAGAGCAACCACCCGTGACAGGGCAGTCCAACAAGTCGGGGCTTTCCTCACCCAAGCGTATGGCTCTGGCGCTCCGAACGTTTCGCAGCTGTCGGCGACCGACATAGATGCGTTCTTTGCCGCGCTCAGTTCGCGCCTGCGGCCAGCCTCGCTGCGTATCGCCTGCAACAGTCTGCGCAGTTACTTTCGTTATCGTGCGCTGCTCGGTGACGCGACCGCCGGACTGGCGGCAGCGCTTCCAAGAGTTGCTGACTGGCGCAAGGTAACCCTTCCGAAGGTATTATCGGACGTCGAACTGGCTGCATTTCTGAATGCCTTCGATCACACCGACCCCGTCGGGTTGCGTGACTATTCCATCGCCCGTTTCTTGCTTGATCTAGGCTTGCGCGGTCACGAGGTGGCCTACCTGACGCTGGATTCGATCAACTGGCGCAGAGCAATGCTGACCATCTGCAACACCAAGAGCAAATGTGTTCAACAGCTACCTCTGCCGGCGACCACCGGCGAAGCGGTAGCGCAATATCTGCAACAGGGGCGTCCGCAGACGACAAGCCGTAGGCTGTTCGTCCGGCACCGAGCGCCGTTTGATAAGCCACTCAGCGTTGCTGCCATCCGTAATTCGATGAACCGAGCCTTTGTTCGTTGTGGTCTGCGCGATCGTTTCTGCAACACTCATGTACTCCGGCGAACGATGGCAACGCGCCTGCAGCGCTCTGGAGTTTCAATCAAAGAGATCGCCGATCTCCTGCGCCATAAAAGCCTTGATACTGCAAGCACCTACGCCCGCGTTGACATGGAGCAGCTGCGAGCGGTTGCGTTGCCGTGGCCTGGGAGCCAGCAATGAGCGCCCGGGCGTTCTGGATGTCCAGGGTCGAGGCCTACCTGACGTATCGTCGCCAACATGGATTCGAGTTGACCATTGACGGAACTCAACTTCGGTCGTTTGCGCGTTTCGCTGACGAACTTGTTAGCGAAGATCATCTAACGGTCGAGCTCGCTGCAGCATGGGCACAGGCTTCGCAACGAGCAACGCCACTCACGTGGGCGCGCCGCGTCGAGATCCTTCGCGGTTTCGCACGCTTTTGCCTACGTGAGAATCCGGCGACGGAGATTCCACCGCGAGGCCTCTTTGGTCCGTCCCACCGGCGTCTCGTCCCACACATCTATACAGAGGCCGAACTGTGCGCACTGCTTGAGGCGAGCCATGGTTTGACGCCCGCTGAGGGATTGCGCTCGGCAACCTGCCGGTGTGTCTTCGGGCTGCTGGCCGCGACCGGACTACGCATCTCCGAAGCGCTCAACCTGACCATGGCTGACGTCGACCTCCGTGATGGCATTCTGCGTATCCGCGAGGCCAAATTCCATCAACAGCGTCTTGTGCCGCTACATCCGAGCGTTACCAGTGCGTTGCATGCCTATGCGCGACGGCGAAATCGGCTCTTGCTACGACCATGTTGTGACAGGTTCTTCCTACGTGATGATGGCAGCGGCGCAAATCAGAGCAACATCCGTTATGCCTTGCAGACACTCTGTAAGCAGTTGGGCTGGCAGCCGCGCGGTGATTATCCACGTCACCGCCTGCACGATATGCGACATACCTTCATCGTAAGAAGCATGCTTCGCTTCTACGAACAGGGTGTGGATATTGATAGCGCCATTCTGGCGCTGTCGACCTACGTTGGACACGCCAAGGTGAGCGACACCTATTGGTATGTCACTGGTATTCCTGAACTGATGGAGATCGCCGCCGAGCGCTTCCACCTCTATATGCAAGGAGACGCGTGATGAACCCCTTGCTCGCTGTTCCCGCCGAATTCGCGACGTTGCTCCAGCGTTTCTTTGCCGAGCGCCTGATCCAGCAGCAGAACGCCAGTCCACGAACGGTCGCTGCTTATCGCGATACCTTCAAGCTCTTGCTGAATTATGCGGAACGCGCAACCGGCAAGCCGCCGACGACGTTAGCACTGTGCGATTTCGACGCAGCCCTGATACTGGACTTCCTTGCTCACCTCGAAGCCGAACGACACAATACGGTACGTACCCGCAAT
Source organism: Marinobacter sp. M3C (assembly GCF_023311895.1). Lineage (GTDB taxonomy): Bacteria > Pseudomonadota > Gammaproteobacteria > Pseudomonadales > Oleiphilaceae > Marinobacter. The sequence continues at coordinate 40,421 of NZ_CP092285.1, read as the reverse complement.
GCGCGATTGGCGGCGGTCCGTGCCTTCGCTCACTACGTGGCGTTACAGTCGCCACCCGCACTTCATCTTGCGCAACAGATTCTCGCGATACCGATGAAAAGCTTCGAACGGCCCATGCTTGAGTTTCTTTCTCGCGAAGAGGTTCAAGCGTTGCTTTCCGCTCCCGGCTTGGCAACCTGGTGCGGTCGCCGGGACACGGTCATGTTCACGTTACTTTACAACACCGGCGCTCGGGTTTCCGAACTGACCGGAATCCGGGTGGCTGATGTTACATTGGCGGCTACCGCCTCGGTGCGCCTGCATGGCAAGGGCCGCAAACAACGAACCGTGCCGTTATGGAAGGAAACGGCGACCCAGATCCGTCAGTGGTTGAGATACGCCGACTTGCGTGCTGAGCAACACCTCATTCCGAACCGAAGTGGATTACCGATGACGCGCACCAATGTCGCCGAACGTCTGAATCGGGCCGTCAGCACGGCGAAAACGACGTGCCCGCAACTTACGGGTCGCAGCATCTCGCCTCACACCTGGCGCCACTATGTTCCCTTCCGGACTATGTCGGGTAATGTAGAACTTCCTGACGATATGCACATGAAATTGTGGCTTCAGTCATATCAATCCCATCCGACTACCCGACATAGTTTCCCCGTTTAGAGACTGTTAAGGAAGCCTAGCAACTGATCGCCCGGTCGATAACGGCCCGCCTTGCCTTGTAGCGGGACCGTCTTGGCGAGAGCCTGTTCTTTCATCGCCAGTGTTGCCTCCAGATAAATCTGTGTCGTCTCAACTGATTCATGTCCGAGCCATAGTGCAATCACAGATCGATCAACGCCCGCTTGCAACAAGTCCATGGCCATGGTGTGCCTCAAGCGATGAACAGTGACACGCGTTTGTTTTAGCGAAGGGCACACTTGGGAGGCGGCAACGCGATGCTTGTCCAGTAGGTATTGCACGCCGTGGACACTGAACCGTTTCCCTCTGGCACTGGGAAACAGCACGCCATCGTCACTGCGTTGTGGTTCTCGCAGCCAGGCTTTCAACACGGCGCGAGTGGATTTGGCCAGGGGTACACACCGTTCTTTACGCCCCTTGCCGATTACTCGCACGTGAGCGCCGGCGCTTAAGATTAGGTCTTCCTGTTTGAGCCCGGTCATCTCCGACAATCTCAAGCCTGTCTGAACGGCTGTCATAATAAACGCGTGGTCACGCTGCCCAGACCAGGTGCTGCGATCTGGCGCAGCGAGCATCGCTTCAACTTCGGGGCGATCGAGAAAACTGACAAGGGTGCGAGTGAACCGTTTACTCGGAATGGCGAGCACTCTCTGGATCTGTGCAGAATGCTCTGGCAGTTCGAAAGCCAAATAGCGAAAGAACGAATGAATAGCAGTGAGCCGTAAATTGCGACTGCGGATGGTTATGCCTCGCGTTGCTTCCAAATCATCCAGGAAGGCCGCAATCAACGGCGCATCGATCTGCTCAATGTTCAGCTGTGAGGGCCGCTGATGCAAATGCTGTTGTGCAAACCTCAGGAATTGCCGAAAAGTATCTCGATAGGAGCTGATGGTGTGGGGGCTGGCCTGGCGCTGCTGCATCAAGCGTTGGGTAAAGAAACGCTCCAACAAGGGAGCTAAGCTGGTGATAGTAATCATGGTCGATCCTCCCAGCGTTGCTCAAGGCGACCCATGGCTTCGCGCATCAACTCGGGAGAGCCCTCCAAATACCACTGCGTATCAGCAACGTGGGCGTGGCCGAGGTACGCAGACAAGACGGGTAAAAGACGCGCGGGATCTTGACCGGACCGATACCAGTTCACGAGAGTATTTGTTGCAAAGCGGTGTCGCATATCATGCAGACGCGGTCCGTGACTGTCAGACGCACCGCGCAGACCGATCTGGCGGGACAGCACATAGAAGGCTCGGTGGATTTGCCCGAAGTCCAACCGATTTCCCTGACTGGAAACAAACAAGTAGGAAGATACCGGCCGATCAGCCCAATGGCGCTGCCGTCTGGCCATGTAGTCTTCGAGCACATCGCAGGTCGAAGCGTGCAGGGGCACCAGGCGGGTTTTGCCGAACTTGGCATTGCGGATCGTCAATACTGCGGTCTTAAGATCGACATCTTGAAGCTCCAGATCACGCGCTTCGCCGAGACGCATACCTGATACGCACATTAGCCCAAACAGGCAGTGGTAAACCCTGGGCAGCAATGCGCCGCTTTTGTAGCGCTGTGGCATTTGAAGTGCTGCGCGCAGTAAGCTTTTGATCTCTTGTTCTGAGTATAAGTAGGGTCGTGCCCGCTTTGGTTGAAAAGGTAACAAGCCCGTCGCCGGAATTTGCGTCCGTGGATCGCTCGCGCTCCGATAACGGGCAAATCCGCGTACGTAACACAGCCGCTTTGCCCAATGTACGTGCTGTACGTTCACGGGTAGTTGCGCCCAGGCAAGTGCTAAGGCCTGGGTAATGCAGGGTGCGCGGCGCTGCTCCATAAATGCTGCAAATTCGAGCAATCCTTTGCCGGTCTCCTGCAATTTGAATCCGAGATTACGCCGCATGTTCAGGTACTCATCAACGGCCTGCCGAAGCGTGTTCATTGCACACCTCCCGGCCACGGTAGCGCCAGCGTGCGTAAGGCCTCTAGATCAACCTTGGTATAAATCATGGTGGTTTGTGGATGGCGGTGACCCAATACATCGCCAATTTCCTCAAGGGAAGCGCCTTGGCGCAGCATCTCGGTGGCCAGTCCATGCCGGAACTGGTGTGCCCCATACGTCGGTGCTTTGAGACCGGCGCGCTTAAGTGAATAACGAACGATTGATCCAACCGCGCTAGAACTTAGAAAGCCGCGGGTAGGTGCCCTGGCGCGCAGAAAAACACGCCGACTAGTGCTAGTCGGTCTACCGTCTCGCAGATAGGCGGCTATTGCGTTACCCACCTCCAGTGGTAAGGGAAACGCGTTGCGCAGGCCGTTCTTGCCGCGCACACTTAACGTTCCCGCATTCCAATCGATGTCCTCAAGTTCGAGAAATGCTACTTCTCCCGAGCGCAACCCCAGTCGTGCAAGTAGCAGTAAAATGGCGTAGTCGCGCCGCCCGACCGCCGTTTGACAACAGATGCTTTCCAACAACAAATGGGCTTGATCTGCAGAAATCGCACGGGGGATTGATGGCATCGACCAGTTGGCTACTGCGGGGACGGCCGCGGCCAAATCCAAGACCACCTCACCACGGTAGCGGGCGTAGTTCAGGAAAGAGCGTAACGCAGTCGTCATCAGCTTCGCTCGCCCCCTGTGCAAACGCGATGCTTGGCGTTGTACAAACCGCACGACATCACGGGCACTCAGGTGGGAAAGGGTAACGGCCCCGTTTCCGAAACGATCATTAAGAAAATGACGGATGAACGGTACGTAATAGGCAATCGTCGGTTCAGCTAAGTTCCGTGCCTCTCGCAGGTACTGCTTGTACGCCTGCGTCAATCGTTTCACCTCGGTTACCTGAGGTACAGACACCTTCTCAGCGAGAATTACGCGTTCACTGCGCAGAAAGCCGATTAGGTGCCTGAGTGCGGCGGCATCATCCGGGCGATAACGAAATTGCCGGGAGCGGAACTGCAAATATTGCTCTGGATGATATGAGGCAATTTGGTGACATTCGATCTTTTTTTGTTTGAGCCATAGGCTAAAGCCTGCCGCGAGACGGAGCTGCCGGTCAATTGTGTAAAGGCTATATCCTTGGGCGCTGACTGATTTTGCAAACGGAACAATTAATGCCGCCAGGGGGCCTTCTGGTGCGACGGTAAGAGCTAATTGGTCATTGATAACATACTTCATGGTGGACTCCTCGCCCTACTCGGGGCAGATGGAAGGAGTCAGGACTATATCGCTATGAACTGGGGGCACAGCGAGTGGGCACTCGTGAAGCTGATGGCCTGGAGCATATCTCCGCCATTGTGCAGACGACCCAACCTGGGGCCCCACAGCTACTGATTTAACGCCAACTCAACCCAGGCGTCACGCCTGGATGTGTTTCGTATTGGATGAGCTTCGCTTCTGACGAGCCGTTATTCGAGAAAACTATGTCGGGTAATCGGAGGGGCGTGGTATGAGATAAACCAATGATTTAAAGCCTCACCTTCAGGGATGATCACGTTACCCGACATAGTCCTGAAGGGTACATAGTGGCGCCTATGTCTTGAACGACATAGTCGGCATACCACGGCCATGCACCTGTTGCAGGCGGGCGTCGATCTGACAGTGATCGCGTTGTGGCTCGGCCATGAAAGCCCTGTCACCACTCACGGCTATGTCGAGGCGGATTTGGCCATGAAGGAGCGGGCCCTTGCCACCATCACCCCACCAGAGATCAAGCACACACGCTATCGTCCAACCGACACGCTCCTCCAATTCCTGGAAAGCCTCTGAAATTATGCAAACCTCCGTTCGTGCTCCGCCTCGGTGAATAGTGCTTATGGTCCGGCAACTTTTGCATAATCATTGGGTGTGGATAATTGCGGTTATGCCAACATTGGCATAAGAGAAAAGCCTGGCTTTTTGCCGATACCTCACGGGGCGCCCGTGCCAGTGCAACGTGTTACTCCTTGGTCGAGACCGCGAAAGCGAACAAACTGGAACCATCTGTTTATATCCAGCATGTTCTGGAGCGGATTGCTGACGCTGACACGCTGGAAAAGCTGGAGGCACTTCTGCCATGGAATGTGGACCTGGAGCGGACTCCAAAAAAAGTGTCGCAGCTCGACTGAGGACAAGTGAGCCGATTTAAGGGCGCTTACCTGGCAATGATGACTTTGGCATGACTATGACTCCTGAATCCATGGCCCTGGACCTATATTAACTCACTAAGTGAGTGTATGGAGTCAGGTTGACAGACAGGGCCGGCGATCACACCTTGTCAGTAATGCTAGCTTCCAGTTGTGGGGCAATACCAGAGCCGATTTGGCGTAGGTTTTCAAACAGCTGCAATTTTTTTATCCGTTGATGGCGATAACCCTGACCGCCTGAAAAGCGAAGGAGCTTTGGCCTCTATGTGTGGCGTAAATCCTTTACCGGAGTCATCAGGCAAAACCACCAAGCATCTCGTCTTCCCGATGTTAGCTAACAACTATGTAAGATTTTTCTGATCAATGGTAGTTAATCAGGTTATGGCCCTCCGGAGGGAGGTATTCTCTTACCAGCTGAACTAATCTTTCGGAAGCCGGAGAAAGTGACTGGCCCGGATTGGTGATTACAGCTATTTGCCGAACAAGGGAAGGATCGGTGATTCGTAAGACGTGAACATTGGGATCAGGAATTATCGGTAAAACTATTTTAGGTAGAATCGCTGTACCAAGGCCCGCCGAAGCCATTGATATTAAGGTTTGAGCCTGAGTGAACTCGTATCTGGTGTCGAACGTTAAGTTCCGTTCAGATAGTGCGCTCTCTATCATACGACGGAGAGCTGTTGCAGTATTTAGTACAAGAAGTGGCATATTGGTCAATGTTGCTAGCGGGATAGTGGTACGGGCTGTAGAAATGAATCTTTTTGGCACTAAAGCATATAGGGGGTCATCAATTAAAGGCTCAAACCGAAATTCCGAGGTGTCAATTACTGGACCTATGCCAAAGTCAACTTTTCGGTTTCTAATACTATCGAAAAAAGCTTCTGATGTAAGTTCACGGACAAATATAGCTATTCCCGGATAATCTTTGTCAAAAACTGACAGGACCCTTGCCAATCGCGAACCAGCAACTGTTGGAGAGCTTGCCAATGATACCTTACCTCGCAATATATCTGCCGTTTCCCGAATGGCTCGAAGTCCGGCCTCTACTTCAGAAAGCGCTTTTTGGGCGCATAGCAACAGGTGCTTTCCTTCTTCTGTCAAATCCACGCTGCGAGTTGTTCGATGGAACAGTTTTACACCCAATTGCTTTTCAAGTTGTTTAATTTGGGCGCTGATTGCCGACGGTGAGCGAAAGGCTTTTTCTGACGCTACCTTAAAACTCATTTCCTCAGCGACCAATATGAAGGTCTGTAGCAGCTTTAGATTCACATTTGGCATCTGGCTTCGGTCTATCATTTTTATTACCCCATTAATCGTAAATAATTGACAATCAGAAACATTCTGTTAATTCGGAAAAGATCACATATTCGACTCGCCCACGAGTTTATAGTAAGCGCCAATAAATCAGCACCTACATACATTCCAGCTCACCGATTGCACACACTGACGTCCTCACCCATTCCACGAGGAATCAGCATGACCCCAACCGAACGAGCACAGGTCTGGCAGCAGCATATTGCTGACTGGGAAGTCTCCGGCGTGTCCGGCAGCGCTTACTGCAAGCAACAGTCGCTGGTTTACCATCAATTTGTTTACTGGCGCCAGAAGCTGGCCCCGACTGAAGACTCTCGGGAGCAAGAACAAGCGGTCACCGGGTTCGCTTGGGTCGTTTCTGCTCCTGGCGTTGGCATCGGCGGAGCCGATGGCCTGACCGTATCGCTGCCCGGTGGTGTCTCCATCACCGGTTTGCACGCCGGCAACATCGAGTTGCTGGGCGCTGTTTTGAGACAGCTGTAATGCGCCACCGATATTTGCGCCCGTCCTTGTCGTTGCCAGAGATTTATCTGTACCGGGCACCGGTGGATTTCCGCAAACAGGCCAACGGCCTGGCGGTGCTGGTTGAACAGGAACTGGGCCATAATCCGTTTACCGGAGCGCTTTACGCCTTTACCAACAAGCATCGGAACAAGATCAAGTGCCTGATGTGGGAAGACAACGGGTTTGTCCGGCTATGTTCGTATTAAATGTTGAAAACTGTCTGCCTTCACAAAATCCGCCATAAAATCAGAAGGTTGATTTATTTTTGATGAATGCTTATCGAACCATCGGAACCAGCCAAGATAGTGAGGTAGATATTCGGTGGCGACACCGTGGAAACGTTGAATCCAGCCCTTGAGCCGCTGATGGTAGTTGTTCACTCCTTGAATGTGGAAGACTGACGCTTTGACTCTTTCGCCAGCGCTGGCATTGAGCACCTTGTGCTCGAGATGGTGCTTTCGGGTCAACGTTTCAAAGGTCAGATGAGCGTCTGTACAGAGAACGATATCTCGGCTTAATAGGGGTAGCAGGTGCTGCTCGACATTTTTCAGGGTGAAGTGCTTGAGAACAAAGTCGGCCTCACCTGCGCTGCGGTCGCGAGCCACCAGAACAGGCACCCACTTGGCGCCTTTTTTGTTGTCGTTGCCGCGTTTGCGAACAGGCCGTTTAGCAATTTTACGCTGGCCTTTGAATGATTCGCGGAACATTGTTTGATCCGCTTCTACGATACCCGTAAGTACAGGAGTATTAAGGTAATCCGCCAGTTTAAGGAAGCGGTGGCGCCAGCGGAAAGAGGTGGATAGATGCACGTGGCACCGCGCCGCTGCCTTACGCAGTGCTTCCGAGCTAAGCATGGAGTCTGCGTATTCCATCCAAAGCTCGCGTTTCCGTAGTCGAGCCAGGGGCGTACCCGTCAAGGCCGTAAAAGTTTTGTGACAAGCTCGGCAGCGATAACGCTGTAGCTCTTTGAGAGTGCCCCAACGATGAATTTGATCATGGTTGCACTTAGGGCATTTAAGATCGGACTGAAGCTGCTGTTCCAGGTGCTCGATGATTTCAGGTATAGCATCGGGATGCTGCAATCGTTCCAGGAGCAGGTGTCGTTGACCGGGACTGAGCGAGTTGATGGCTATAGCGAGTTGATTGAATTCGACCTGTTTCATTATAAACCTCCGACAATCGCTGGGGCTTCCTATAGTTTAGTACAGGATCAACAGCTAAGCCGAACATAGCCGGTTTGTCCTCTATTACAAAGCCCTGGCTGAGGAGAAATTCAAGTGGCCCAAAGCTTCGGATGAGCTGATGCCACTGACGGGGGAGCAGATCAACTGGTTGCTGGACGGCTACGATATTGCCTTGTTAAAAGGGCACAAAACCCTGCATTATGAGGCCGTTAATTAGCTCTTTTCTCGTGCTTCAGGGCGTTGTTTTTGCTATACTTTGTTCATGAAATTAAAGCCTGAAGCACCTTCAAAAACACCCGATATCAGCGGCCTTTCAGCCACTGAATTACGGTCGGTTGTCGAAGGTCTTCAGCAGGAACTGATGGCCAAGAGTGCTGGAATTCAACAGCGTGATCACACCATCCAGATTCTCGAAGAACTGCTGCGCTGGAAACGGGTTCAGCAGTTCGGCGCCAGTAGTGAAAAGTCCGCACACCAAATCCATCTGTTTGACGAAGCTGAGCTGGAAGTTGAGATTGATGCCCTGCGCGATCAGTTGCCAGACGATGTCAAAGAAGAAGAGGCACCACCTGCGTCCCGTAAACGTCGCCAGCGTGGCTTCTCGGATACACTGCTGCGTGAGCGCATCGAACTGACCCTCAGCGACGAAGAGAAGGTCGGCGCCAGCAAGACCTTCTTCACCAAGGTCAAGGAAGAGTTGCAGTTCATTCCCGCTCAACTGAAGGTTCTTGAGTACTGGTAGGAAAAAGCCGTGTTCGAGCAGGATGGTGAAGAGCGTATCCTGGCCGCCACCCGCCCGGTTCATCCACTGGGCAAATGCACGGCCACCACGTCTTTGCTGGCTTACATCATTACCTCAAAATACGCCGATGGCCTGCCTCTGTATCGTCTGGAACACATGCTCAAACGCCTGGGTCATGAGATCAGCCGCACCAGCATGGCACACTGGGTTATCAGGCTGGATGACGTGTTCAAACCGCTCATCAATCTGATGCGCGAAGTGCAAAACAGCCGTGATTACCTGCAAGCCGATGAATCCCGAATGTACGTTCTGAAAGAAGACGGTAAAACGGCGCAGTCTGATAAGTGGATGTGGGTCACCCGCGGTGGCCCGCCAGGGCAACCGTCGGTTCTGTTTGAATACGACCCATCACGGGCGGGCAAAGTGCCGGTGCGTCTGCTCGACGACTTTAAGGGCATCCTGCAAGCCGATGGTTACTCTGGCTATGGCAAAGTCTGCCGGGATAACAACATCACTCGAATGGGTTGCTGGGACACGCGAGACGTAAGTTCGTGGAAGCTATCAAAGGGTCCAAACCTCAAGGTAAAGGCAAACCCACAAAGGTCTCCAAGGCCGACGTGGCTCTAAGCCACATCAACAAACTCTACGCCATCGAGCGCCAGATCAAAGAGCTGAGTGACAGTGAGCGTTACCGCATTCGTCAGGAGCTGAGCGTTCCCAGGCTGGAAGCCCTTAAGATCTGGCTGGAGGCCAACGCCGGCAAGGTCGCGAAGGGCACTATGACTCGCAAGGCCATGGATTATACGCTGAACCAATGGCCTACTCTGATCGGTTACTGCGAACGAGGCGACCTACAGATCAGCAACGTGCTGGCCGAAAACGCTATCCGTCCGTTCGCTCTAGGTCGAAAGGCTTGGCTGTTCGCAGATACCTCACGGGGCGCACGTGCCAGTGCAACGTGCTATTCCCTGGTCGAGACCGCTAAGGCAAACAGTCTGGAGCCCTCGGCGTATATCCAATATGTGCTGGACCGCATTGCCGAAGCAGACACGCTGGAAAAGCTGGAAGCACTGCTGCCGTGGAATGTGAATCTGGAGCGAGCTTCAAAAAAAGTGCCGCAGATCGACTGAGGACAAGTGGGCCGATTTAAGGGCGCTTACAGTTTATATACGTTAGTCGCCAGCAAATCTAAGGATTAAGCTTGGTCCTTCCTCTGAGACTATCCTGAAAAACTGTATAGTTTCCAATATAAATTCAATTGTTAAATGATAAATTTGACGCCTAGAATCTAGTCAGAATCAAATGGCCGTCTCGCGGCAGGCCCAAACAAGGTCATGGGGAATCATATGCAAGCTAGTTCGGACAACCGATCAACGCGAGGGCAAGACGCGGCGGCTCTTGGAGATCTTCGGGTCCTTGATATAGCCACTTTTGTGGCAGCCCCGTTCTGTGGAACTATTTTGGCTGACTTCGGTGCCGAAGTGATCAAAGTGGAACAGCCAAAAGTGGGCGATTCGCTAAGGAAATTTGGGACGATCACCGAATGCGGAGACAGTCTGGTGTGGCTTAGCGAGTCTCGAAATAAAAAGACGGTGACACTTGATCTGCGAAAAGAGAAGGGTGTGGAGCTATTTAAGAAGCTGGTCGCTGAATCTGATGTCGTTTTGGAAAACTTTCGGCCAGGGACGCTGGAAAAATGGGGTATTGGGTATGAGGATCTTAAGAAAATCAACCCTCGCTTAGTGATGCTGCGAATTAGCGCATACGGACAGACCGGGCCAAAGAAGGAAGAGCCGGGGTTTGCAAGGATTGCGCACGCGTTTGCTGGGCTTGCTGAGTTGGCTGGTGAAGCTGATGGTCCTCCGGTCGTACCAGGCTCAACCTCCTTGGCTGATTATGTGTCGGGCATGTGGGGTGCGATTGGGGTTTTGACGGCGCTCAGGGCGAGAGAAACGACTGGGAGAGGGCAGTTTATAGACCTAGGGCTATATGAGTCTGTATTTCGGTTGCTGGATGAGTTAGCCCCCGCGTACGCAAAATATGGAACTGTTCGAGGGCGAATGGGGGCCGACACTGTCAACGTGGTTCCGCATAGTCATTATCAAACTGCTGACGATAAATGGGTAGCACTCGCCTGCACCAGCGACAAAATGTTTCAACGCCTGACTGAAGTAATGGGACAACCCGAACTCTACTCAAGATATCCAACAAGTGCTCAGCGAGTTGAGCGCCGCGCAACTGTTAATGCACTGGTGGCCGGCTGGATTGGTCAGCAACCGCTCAATGAGGTTTTGAAAAACATGGCAGCCGGTGGGGTTCCCTGCTCTCACATCTACACAATCAGGGAGATTTTTGAAGACCCACAATATAAAGCTCGCAAAAACCTTCTCCATATTAACGATGAACGAGTTGGTGAGTTAGTGCTTCCTGCAGCAGTTCCAAAGCTTTCGGAAACTCCCGCTGTTTTCAATCATGCCGGGCGCTCACTAGGCGAAAACAATGCCGAAGTGTATGGCGGGCTGTTGGGACTTAGTGCTGAGGAACTGAAAGAGTACAGCGAGGAAGGCATTTTATAAATATCGAGGGCAAATGGAGCATAGCGATGAGCAATATCAGTAATCCTACCGCCTATAAAATGTTGATTGGCGGAGAGTGGGTAGATGCGGAAGACGATAAACGGTTCGAAAGCGTTGATCCAGCGACCGGAAGCGTTTGGGCAATGTTCCCCCGGGCCAAAGCAGCCGATGCTGACAAAGCTGTGTTAGCAGCTGACAAAGCATTCAATGGTACCTGGGGTCTAATGTCACCGCAGCGAGCGGGGTAAGCTTCTCTACCGACTGGCAGATCTAATTGAGGAAAACGCAGAAAATCTCGCTCAGTTGGTAGTGAGGGATAATGGGAAGCTAATTACTGAGATGCGCGCTCAAGTTAAGTATTTGCCAAGTTACTTCCGCTATTTTGGTGGGTTGGCAGATAAAGTTGAAGGAGCAGTAATTCCTATTGATAAAAAGGACACGTTTAATTACACGCTCCGTGAGCCTCTCGGTGTTTGCGTAGCAATTACCGCTTGGAATTCTCCATTGCTTCTTGCTGTAAATAAATTGGCTCCAGGTTTGGCCGCTGGTAATACTTTTGTTATTAAGCCATCTGAGTTTACTTCAGCAAGTACTATCGAATTTGCAAGGTTGTTTGTTCGGCGTCAACTATCCTGTCTGGTCGCATTGACTCATTAATAAACTAACTAACTGAATGCCGTTGACTCACCTAAAATCAAACTACCGTCTGTAATTTTGGGGTGAGTAATGGAACAGATAATGAGCCTCTCAGCTCGGCGAGAAATGTTGATCAGCATTCGTCAGCGTTATCTGAAGTCGTCATGGACGGAAAAGGGTCGCGTTCTGGACGGCTTTATTGCCGTGACTGGATATGACAGGAAATACGCAATCTCGTTACTTCATCAAAAATCCAAGTCCACGAACTCGGTTAAAGAGAAGGTAAGGCCCGGTGCGCAAGTCTATGACGAGCAGTTTAGACAGGTTTTACTCTACATCTGGTACACGGCTAATCAGGTTTGTTCGAAGCGACTTGTGCCCTTTCTACCGGACCTTGTCGCTGCCATGGAACGCCACGGCCACCTTCGCATCAACGCAGATATTAGACACAAGTTGGAAAAAATCAATGCCGCAACAGTGGATCGGCTTCTTCAACCCGAGCGGCGTCAGATTAAAGGCGGCATCAGCCGCACGAAGCCGGGCTCATTGCTGAAGAATCAAATTCAGGTTCGCACATTTGCTGACTGGGACGACGTTACACCAGGTTTTTTCGAAATAGACCTGGTTGCCCATTGTGGCGGAGATCCTAACGGCGCATTTTTGAACACTCTGGTCATGATTGATGTATCGACAGGCTGGCTTGAGTGCATGCCTTTACTGAAAAAGAGTGCGGCCGATGTGATTAACGGTATAAGCGTCGCTATCAAACTGATGCCTTTCGAGCTAAAAGGCCTCGATACTGATAGTGGTAGCGAGTTCATCAACCTTGAAATGCTCGACTTCTGTGAAGCTCACAGAATCACTTTTACGCGTGCTCGTGCCTACAAAAAGAACGACCAGGCCTACGTAGAAGAAAAGAATGGATCAGTTGTTCGTCGGCTCGTCGGTTATGACCGTTTCCAAGGCAGGAAAGCCTGGGAGGCCTTGGCAAGTTTTTATTGCGTGTTGCGAAAATACGTCAATTTCTTTCAACCATCGCTTAAATTGAGAAAAAAGACTCGTCAAGGCGGCAAGGTGTCAAAACAGTACGATGAGGCACTAACTCCCTACCAACGAATTGCTCGCAGCTCAGACGTCTCTGAGGCGACCAAAGAGCGATTAAAAGCCGAGTACTTAACGCTTGACCCGGTTTACCTCATGGCCGAGCTGACACGGCTACAAGCCAGCTTGTGGAGTTTTGCCTGGAGCCAGAATGGGCTGGTGGAAATCGATGACATTAGCTTGGTAGAACCGGTCGCTCTTGACCAATTCTCGTCTGCACCCAATGTCTGTGATCATTTCCGATATAAGAAGCCAAAAGATAAGCGGAGTTTGCCAAGAAATTACCGCACCAGAAAAGACCCGTTTGAGAAAGTCTGGAATGAAATCCAGCTCAAACTAGAGCTCCAGCCTGAAAGCTACGCTCGTGAAATCATTGAATGGCTCTCCGAAAAGCACCCTGGCCAATACACGAATAGCCAAGTCAGAACCCTTCAGCGGCGAATTAACGAATGGAGATTACGCGACCAGAGCTATCAGATTAAAATGACGCAGCTAATGAGCAGTTAACCACACAACAATCCTGGTGAGACAATCCGGCTATGAGTTTGATTCTTTACTGAGGCAATACGACCGGTCATCCTAATTGTCGCCGAACAGTTGTTTGAATCAGCAGGTTTTCCTCCTGGCGTAGTGAATGTCGTTACTGGCTATGGACATGAAGTTGGAGCTCCGGCAACGGAGCACCCTAAAGTAGCGAAGATTGCGTTTACTGGGGGGGAGGGTACAGGTCAACGGATCTATCAAAACGCCGCACGGGATTTTAAACACGTCACTCTAGAACTCGGTGGGAAGTCTGCAAATATCGTCTTCGAAGATGCGAATCTCGACAACGCAGTCAAGGGCGCGATTTCGGGAATCTTTGCAGCATCAGGCCAAACTTGTGTAGCAGCAGGCTCGCGGTTGCTTGTGCATGATAGTATATATGATGAATTCATTGATCGTTTGATAGCTTTTGCAAAGACCGCGAAAATTGGCAACCCTAAATATGAATCCACTCAAGTAGGACCGGTAACAACCTCTCAGCAATATAAAAAGATTCTTGAGTATATTGATATTGCCAAATCAGAAAACGCGGTCTGTCGATTGGGTGGGAGCGCTGTTGAGGTTGACGGTTGTGAAGGTGGTCTATTTGTTGAGCCTACGATATTTACTGAAGTTAATAATAATATGCGTATCGCTCAATCGCCTCGAAAGAGGAAGCCTTTCTGCATCAGCTGGAGCAACGCGATCAGGCCATCCAGCACCGGGATGCCCGCATCGAGATCCTCGAAGAACTGCTGCGCTATAAGAAGATCCAGCAGTTCGCAGCGAGCAGTGAGAAATCCCCTTGCCAGTTCCACCTCTTTGACGAAGCCGAACTGGAAGCCGAGATCGACGCTTTACGCGATCAGTTGGGCGTTGTTGCATGGAGCATGCAGATGTCGGAACGCGCCCTACCCGAGACGGATTTCAGGCGGTGCGTTGGAAATTGGGGCGGCCAAGTTCAGTCATCCGGTTAAGAATACGGACGCCAATCTTGGCCTCTGTCTTCTGATTTTCGAAGTTGCGCGCCTTGAGCTTGGGCCCGATGACGGCCTTCCAACGGCCGATCTGCGTCTCAATGCGGCTGCGCTGATTGTAGCCCGATGACGTCTGCCATGCCATCCGGCCATGGGCAGCTATGTCGGCAATGTGGCGGTCCCGAAGGCTCGGGTTCCGTGCGGCGTCGGGGCGCAGGACCGCGTTCTTGGGTGGTGGGATCGTGACCTTGATTGACGCGCCGAAGCGTTCGGTAAGAAGTAAGCGCCAATAAATCAGCACCTACATTCCGGCTCACCGATTGCACACACTGACGTCCTCACCCATTCCACGAGGAATCAGCATGACCCCAACCGAACGAGCACAGGTCTGGCAGCAGCACATTGCTGACTGGGAAGTCTCCGGCGTGTCCGGCAGCGCTTACTGTAAGCAACAGTCGCTGGTTTATCATCAATTTGTTTACTGGCGCCAGAAGCTAACCCCGACTGACGACTCTCCAAAGCAGGCGCAAACGGTCACCGGGTTTGCTCGGGTCGTTTCTGCTCCTGGCGCTGGCATCGGCGGAGCCGATGGTCTGACCGTGTCACTGCCCGGCGGTGTCTCCATCACCGGTTTGCACGCCGGCAACATCGAGTTGCTCGGCGCTGTTTTGAGACAGCTGTAATGCGCCACCGATATTTGCGCCCGTCCTTGTCGTTGCCAGAGATTTATCTGTACCGGGCGCCCGTGGATTTCCGCAAGCAGGCCCAGGGCCTTGCGGTCTTGGTTGAACAGGAGCTGGGTCATAATCCGTTTACAGGAGCGCTCTACGCCTTCACCAACAAGCATCGGAACAAGATCAAGTGCCTGATGTGGGAAGACAACGGTTTTGTACTCTATTACAAGGCGCTGGCCGAGGAGAAGTTCAAGTGGCCTAAGGCCTCAGATGAGCTGATGCCACTGACGGGGGAGCAGATCAACTGGTTGCTGGACGGCTACGATATTGCCTTGTTAAAAGGGCACAAAACCCTGCATTATGAGGCCGTTAATTAGCTCTTTTCTCGTGCTTCAGGGCGTTGTTTTTGCTATACTTTGTTCATGAAATTAAAGCCTGAAGCACCTTCAAAAACACCCGATATCAGCGGCCTTTCAGCCACTGAATTACGGTCGGTTGTCGAAGGTCTTCAGCAGGAACTGATGGCCAAGAGTGCTGGAATTCAACAGCGTGATCACACCATCCAGATTCTCGAAGAACTGCTGCGCTGGAAACGGGTTCAGCAGTTCGGCGCCAGCAGTGAGAAGTCCGCACACCAGATTCATCTGTTTGACGAAGCCGAGCTGGAAGTTGAGATTGATGCCCTGCGCGATCAGTTGCCAGACGATGTTGCAGAGGAAAAAGCACCGCCGGCCTCCCGTAAACGTCGTCAGCGTGGCTTCTCGGATACACTGCTGCGCGAGCGCATCGAACTGACCCTCAGCGACGAAGAAAAGGCGGGAGCCAGCAAGACCTTCTTCACCAAGGTCAAGGAAGAGTTGCAGTTCATTCCCGCTCAACTGAAGGTTCTTGAGTACTGGCAGGAAAAAGCCGTGTTCGAGCAAGATGGTGAAGAGCGTATCCTGGCCGCCACCCGCCCGGTTCATCCACTGGGCAAGTGCACGGCCACCACGTCTTTGCTGGCTTACATCATTACCTCAAAATACGCCGATGGCCTGCCTCTGTATCGTCTGGAGCACATGCTCAAACGCCTGGGCCATGAGATCAGCCGCACCAGCATGGCACACTGGGTTATCCGCCTGGATGACGTGTTCAAACCGCTGATCAACCTGATGCGCGAAGTGCAGAACAGCAGTGATTACCTGCAAGCCGATGAATCCCGAATGTACGTTCTGAAAGAAGACGGTAAAACGGCGCAGTCTGATAAGTGGATGTGGGTCACCCGAGGTGGCCCGCCAGGGCAACCGTCGGTTCTATTTGAATACGACCCTTCACGGGCGGGCAAAGTGCCGGTGCGTCTGCTCGATGATTTTAACGTGTCAACGCCAGTTTAAAACTGACCCACTTATTGGCAATATCGCCAATCTAAAACTGACCCACCCTGGGCGTTTAAGTATTGATTAATAGGTCTTGGCTGCTGGTTGAGATCGGTGCGGTACCGGCCATTTTCTTATCCTTCAATCGATAGCTTTCTCCCCGGATTTGGACGATGTGCGCGTGGTGTAACAGCCGATCCAATAGCGCAGCGGTTAATGTCGTGTCGCCATAGAAGGCACTGGCCCACTGTGAGAATGGGAGGTTACTGGTGACGATGACACTGCCGTGCTCGTAGCGTTTGGCGATGACATTGAAGAACAGATTGGCCTCTTCGCGACCAAATGGTAGATAGCCGATTTCGTCGATGATCAATAGCCGTGGCGCTAAGATACTGCGTTTTAAGTACTGATCCAGACGTTCCTGTTTTCGGGCAATAACCAGTTGCAGCATCATGTCGGCCGCGGCAATGAAGCGCGTTTTAATGCCTTGGCTGACGGCTTTGTGGCCTAGGCTGATGGCCAGGTGGCTTTTGCCAACGCCACTGGGGCCCAGAAGCACCACGTTCTCTGCTCGCTCTACAAAGGCCATGCTCGTCAGTTCATTCAGCTGTTTGCGTGGGGCTCCGCTGGCGAACTTGAAATCATAATCCTCGAAAAGCTTTCGTCCTGGGAAGCCTGCGAACTTCAGCAACGTCTCTCGGGATCGTTGTGAGCGGGCGTTCAACTCCAGATTTAGTAGCTGTTCCAAGAAGTCTGCCAGCGTGGCATCTTGCGAGGCAGAGTGGTCGGCAATAGCCGCCCATTCGCTGGCCAGGGTATCAAGTTTGAGGCTTGCACAGGCGTGCTCGATACGTTGATGTTGCAGGTTCATAGGCGAGCCTCCAACAGCCGGTCGTACACGCTGAGGGGATGCTGAAAGCTCTCTGTCGGAACAGGTCGGATTGAGGCCGGCGCTTGTTGTACCACCGGTTGTGGCCGTGATGGCAGTGGCGCGAGCTCAAAGCGTTCTTGATCCAGCCGTATCTGAGGTTTAACACCCGTGGTGCCGTGAATGCGCTGATGCGCTATCAACTCAAGCCAAGGCCCTATGTGAGCGTTCGCCGTGGCCACGTCCAACCTCAGTCCAGCCTGGTTCAGGGTGGCCGCCAGAGGCGTGATGAAGCTGCCCTTCAAATAACCATTGAAGCGTTCAACCTTGCCTTTGGTGCGAGCTCGGTAGGGCCGGCAGGCGCGGGCGATAAAGCCGTAATCCTGGGCCGTGGATAGCAGTTGAGCATTCCAGCGATGGCGGCCTTCGCCGTAAGCATCACGCTCGATCATGATGGTCTTGGCGTTGTCGAACAGGATCTCTTGGGGGACTCCGCCAAAGTAATGGCAGGCCTCTTCGATGCCTTGCAACCAGTCTTCCTGGCGCTCGAACTCGGAGAACCGGACGTAAGTGGCGCGACTGAACCCCAGCGTGGCCACAAAGGCTTTGATCTTGCGCCGGTGACGGGAAATGGTCGTAAAGTCGACCTGCATCTGTTTGCCAGGTGGCGTCTCAAAGCGAACCACCGGATCAGATTCAACGGTTTTGAAGTCGGCAATGTAGGACTTGAGCCGGCTGATCCCGCCGGCATAGCCGCGGTCCTGAATCTCTCTTAACAGCACGGTTGCCGGTATCCAGTGTGGCTTCGCGGCTTCAATTCGCTCCAGCAAATAGTCTTTATAGGAATCCAGCTTAGTCGCTCTCTGCGTTCGGTCTGGATAGGTGGGCACCACGCTCAGATCCCGCAGATAGCGGCGCACGGTGTTGCGGGAAACACCCAGCTTCTGGGCGATGGCGCGAATACTCTCGCCTTGACGGTGCAATACATGAATTTCCACAAGTGTCTCCTGAGTCAACATCGGCCGCCGCTCTGATCGTGTGATTAAGCGGCTATTTTGCCTCAGGTGGGTCAATTTTAAGTTGGCGTTGGTGGGTCAGTATTACTGTGGCGGTGACAAACGGTATCCTGCAAGCCGATGGTTACTCTGGCTATGGCAAAGTCTGCCGGGATAACAACATCACTCGAATTGGTTGCTGGGACCACGCGAGACGTAAGTTCGTGGAAGCTATCAAAGGGTCCAAGCCTCAAGGTAAAGGCAAAGCCACAAAGGTCTCCAAGGCCGATGTAGCTCTAAGCCATATCAACAAACTCTACGCCATCGAGCGTCAGATCAAAGAGCTGAGTGAAGGCGAGCGTTATCGCATCCGTCAAGAGCTGAGTGTGCCCAGACTGGACGCCCTTAAAATCTGGCTGGCGGCCAACGCCGGCAAGGTCGCCAAGGGCACTATGACTCGCAAGGCCATGGATTATACGTTGAACCAGTGGCCCACCCTGGTCGGCTACTGCGAGCGAGGCGATCTGCAGATCAGCAACGTGCTGGCCGAGAATGCTATCCGTCCGTTCGCTCTGGGCCGAAAAGCCTGGCTGTTCGCGGATACTTCACGGGGCGCCCGTGCCAGTGCAACCTGCTATTCCCTGGTCGAGACCGCTAAGGCAAACAGTCTGGAGCCCTCGGCGTATATCCAATATGTGCTGGACCGCATTGCCGAAGCAGACACGCTGGAAAAGCTGGAAGCATTGCTGCCGTGGAGTGTGGATCTGGAGCGGACTTCAAAAAAAGTGCCGCAAATCGACTGAGGGCAAGTGGGTCGATTTAAGGGCGCTTACTGTTGAACTGAGGAAAGCAGCTTAACTGGGTTGTTACAAAGTGCTTGACCACTCCACGCTAACCTTCCCCCCTAGGGAAGCGCTGATCAAATCGTGACTCACCGCCATAATGAGGTTCACTCAAATTTCAGTAAGATTTCTGGCCGAGTTGTACGCCAGAATCATTAAATGTCCTGTTTTCAGGTTATAAAAGCCTTTTTGCGGCCGAAGTTCGGCCTTTAAGGCCTATATCACGCGCTTTGAGACGGATTTATCCTGCGAGCGAGTATAAGATTGCCCAGAGCAAACAACGTAAACAGCTGCGCTGTGTTCTTTAACAGCCCTCGGTACCGGACCTTTCGGTGCCGGAATAGATTCTTGATCACGTGGAACGGATGCTCCACTTTGGCCCGGATCTGGGCTTTGGCTCGCTCGAACTGGGTCACCAGATCTTTGCGCGGGCCTTCTGCCATTTTCTTGAGCTTGCCGCGTTTCTCTGCCACGTGCCAGGTAACCTTTGTGTCCTTAAATTCGTCGCGTTTGGCCACACCGGTGTAACCCGCATCCGCATACGCCTCGGTTTCTTCACCGTGCAACAGGCGCTCGGTTTCGGTGATATCCGCTACATTGGCGGCCGTGCCCGTCAGGCTGTGGACCAGCCCAGAGTCTGCGTCCGTGCCAATATGCGCTTTCATGCCGAAGTACCATTCGTTGCCTTTTCTGGTCTGATGCATTTCTGGCGGTCCGACGATTCGGTCCCGCGCCTTCGCTTTGTTCTTGGTCGAGGGCGGTGCTGCAATAATAGTGGCATCGACGATCGTACCCTCGCGCATGAGCATGCCGCGGTCGGCCAAGTGGCCGTTGATCTGCTCGAAGATCACCTGGGTTAAGGCCTGCTTTTCCAGTAAGTGGCGGAACTTCAACAGCGTCGTGGCATCCGGGACCGATTCCACGGCTAGGTCAATCCCCACAAAATTGCGCAGTGCCTGACTGTCATAGATGGCATCTTCCAGTGCCTCGTCGGACAATGCATACCACTGCTGAACAAAGTACATCCGCAGAATGCGCTTTAAAGGTATTGGGGGGCGGCCCCGCTTACCGCGCGAATCAGGATAGTAGTATGGTGAAAGAGCTTTCAGCAGCCTCGACCAGGGCACGGCCTGCTCCATTTCTGCCAAAAATCGCTCACGGCGGGTCGTCTTTTTCTTGGCAGCAAACTCTGCCTGGGCGAAACTCGTTTGCATCATGACAGTCTCTGGCTATTCCTGCGGAGGAGCGACCATTTTACCAAACCGACAACGTGAGGGGAATAAATCAGTGTTTCCCTAGATTAGTACCACTGGCTCAATGAAAATACCAATGGCCTGATTCGCCAATACTTCCCGAAAGGGACTGACTTCCGAAAGGTGACCGATTCAGCACTGAGAAGAGTCGTTGCCAAGCTGAACAATCGCCCCAGAAAACGCTTGGGGTATCCGACACCGGCACAAGTGTTCCTGGGAGAATATTCAGGGACGCTGAAAACCGCGGGTGCTGCGCTTAATAT
Source organism: Marinobacter sp. M3C (assembly GCF_023311895.1). Classification (GTDB taxonomy): domain Bacteria; phylum Pseudomonadota; class Gammaproteobacteria; order Pseudomonadales; family Oleiphilaceae; genus Marinobacter. The sequence continues at coordinate 19,843 of NZ_CP092285.1, read as the reverse complement.
TTGAATTCAGGATTACAATGATTTAATTAGCAAGAATGTTGCCATGTAAACGAAAACATCCTGTAGCACTAGCGACTATGGTGTTGTCCTTAGGGTCGTATAGTTCTGCCTCAGCAAAAAAAGTCTTTATGCCTCCACCCTTGCGGCGGCCTATAGCCCTAAGGTCGCCTTGGGTAGCCTTAGACATGTAATTCACAGTAAGAGATAAGGTTGTAGCACGGGCTTCAGAGCCATCGATATCGGGAAAATATCCACTGTAGCCGCATGCAACATCTAAAAGCGTGGCGATCACTCCACCATGCAAGGACCCTTGCGAGTTGAGGAATTGAGGTAGTATTTGAAATTCCCATAAACACTCACCTTCTTTCCAATCTACAATTTGTGCTCCAAGCATTTGGAGAAATGGGTTTTCAGGCATATTTATTCCCTAAAATATCTATATATTAGCATTATATATATTTTTAAATGCTCTTAAACTTCACTACATCAATTATGTTAGATTATTTTTTTGAGTATTGGTTAAGATAACGATACATTTCAGTATGGTCTGCACCTTCACCCAGTGACTCTTGGGCAGACTCCCATTGGTCTGCTATCTCTTTCAGGTTATCAAATGTAAGGTGAAGGTTTTGAGATAAATCAGCAGCAATACGGATATCTTTTGCCATAAGATCCAATGCAAAACCTGAGCCCCAGGTCTCTGAGAGAACAAATTGTTTCAATTTCTGATCAGTTGTGTTGTTACGCCCTGTAGAAACATTAAGAATGTCTACCATGACGTTTTGATCTAACCCAAATTCTTTACCAAGAATAATAGCTTCCATAGCGGCTACTGCACCGGCCCCAGAAACGTAATTATTCAAGGCTTTCATAGCATGACCAGAACCCAATAAGCCAGTTTGAAATGTTTTCCCTCCTACGGCATCAAAAATAGGCGCTACTGCTTTTACATCGTCCTCTTCACCACCTGCCATAATTGTTAAGGTTGAATCAATGGCCCTTTTTTGACCACCCGATACAGGAGCATCTACGAACCGATAACCTTTGGATTTCAATTCTTCACCCAGCCTCCTAGTATCAAGTGGAGCAGAAGAGCTCATATCTATAATTATTGCTGATTTTTTGAGCTTCTTAATAGCGCCCTCATCGCCTAGTAGTGCCTCACGCACTATAGCGCCGTTAGGGAGCATGGTAATGACAACTTCAGCACCCTCTGCAGCCTCAGTCGCTGATTCAGAAGCTTTCCCTCCTTTATAAACTAATTCTTCCCTAGCATTTAATGTTGGGTCATAGCCCATGACTTCAAATCCTGCCTTGACCAAATTTATTGCCATAGGCAATCCCATCTTTCCAAGCCCGATCACGGCAACTTTCGCTGTATTGTTGATAACGTTCATATGTTATTCCGTAGTGTGGTCAGTTTAATTCGTAATGGTTTCTGGCCCCATCAAGCTATAGGGAAGCCAAGTTGAAATAATAGGTACATAGGTAACTACTATCAAGAATAAAAACAAAACAGCTGCAAAGGGTAGGGCTGCTTTAACAACACGCAGCAAGCTCATGCCCGTAACACCTGAGGTAACAAATAAGTTAAGACCAATAGGTGGCGTTATCATGCCAATTTCCATATTTACGACCATCAATATCCCTAAGTGCACTGGGTCTATTCCTAACTGCATAGCAATTGGAAAAACTACAGGTGCAACAATCAGTAAAAGCCCAGAAGGCTCCATAAACTGACCACCAAGTAATAGCAAGATATTGACAACGATTAGGAAGGTAAACCAATTGAACCCCATGTCTAACATGATTCCAGTAATTGCTTGTGGAATACCTTCAGATGTTAGTACATGAGCAAAAAGAAGCGCATTGACAATGATGAACATTAACATCACGGTCGTTCTTGAAGCTTCTATTAACACTTTTCGCGTATCGTGATTGAACATAGCAGGTAAGAAGCTGCCGCCAATAAGCATCATGTTTCTGCCTACAACAGACAACCCTGCCATTAGACAGGTGGTAACAGAGCCCATGCCCTCCTTGCCGCGCCATAATATATAAGAAAATAACACGGTGATCGATAACACCCCACCTAAGAGGTTACGTGAGCTTAACGTATAGTGATTACCATTCATGCCCGATGTGAAAAAGAAGCTAATAACCAAGAACACGAAAAAGAATGATACTGCATATATAATTGCATTAAATCCTCTGCGTGCCTGAACAGTTTCGGTGGACGATAGCCAAGGCGTATTCTTGAGGGGGCCCATGTCGCGGTAGACAAAAGTGGCAATAAAAAAGGCATAAATCGCTGCAACTGCGGCTGCCTCAGTAGGTGTAAAAACACCACCATAAATTCCACCTAGTATAATTATTATCAGGAACAAACCTGGTGCTGCATCTTTGCCGCTCCTCAATATTTCTCCAAATCCACGCCATGGTTCATATGGGAGCTTTTTAATCCGCGCCATCACATAGATAGCCAGCATAAGCATTAAGCCAGCCAATATCCCTGGAATCACGCCAGCTAGAAACATCCGTCCGACAGAGACATTAGTTGCAGCTGAATAGACCACCATTGTGATTGAGGGCGGTATAAGAATACCTAGAGTACCAGCATTAGCAATGACGCCCGCAGCAAAATCCCGCGAATATCCAACTTTGCACATACCTGCAATCGCGATTGTGCCAATTGCTACGACAGTTGCTGGAGAAGATCCAGAAAGAGCAGCAAATAGCATACAAGCCAAGACCGAGGCCATAGCGAGGCCACCCCTGAAATGACCTACGGACGCAATGGCGAAGTTAATAAGCCTTCGAGCTACGCCCCCAGTAGACATAAAAGAAGAAGCGAGAACAAAGAATGGTATAGCTAGCAATGTATAATTTTGTGAAGCCGTAAATAATTGCATGGCTACTGAGGACATTGAGTCACTAGATGCAAAAGCAATTATCAGTACAGAGGATAGTCCTAGTGATATGCCAACCGGAACACCTAATAAAAGTAGAAAAAGTAGTAGAAAAAACAGAATGATGATTTCCATCGTTTAGTCCTTGGAATTTGCCCGATTTTCAGCTAAAAGATCCTCTCCTTCATGGCTCGCAATTATTAGCTCTCTACGCCCCATAACTATCTGTATTGTGGCTTCGAGTGCGCGGAATGCCAGCAACGCCAATCCAACTGGTAACATCATGTATGCGACCCAGCGGGGCACTCTCTCTGGAAAACCAAATGACTCTTGCAACCACAAGGGATATCGAAGATCCTGCAACCCAATTCCTGCGTTGAAGAAACGTAACCAATAACTTACTGCTCCTCCATCCGACTCAGAGCCGAAGATAGCAAGCCAATCGGCTGATATGAGTATTACTGCATAGAGAAGAGTGGCAAGCCCCCCCATAACGGCAGCTACCTTGAAAGCAGGCTTAGGAAGCAGTCGTATCACTGCATCTACACCAAGGTGTAAACCCGTTTTTATTCCGTAACTCATACCAAACAATATCATCCAGGAAAAAATAATCCGAACAAACTCGAGTCCACCTAACCAACTGGCGTTAAATCCATATCGTGCTATTACCTGGAAAAATGAGACCAGAGTGATAGTTGCTAGTAGTGTCGCAAGAATATTTTCCTCAATACGGAGAACAACCCCTGGGTAGCGACGCTCTGATAGAAACATAATTGCTATTAACGATATAAGTATTATATACAGCCATAAGCTATTAATGACATTGACTCCAAGGATTACTTAGTAATCCGAATATGATGGTTAAAAGGCTAGCCATAAATATGGCTAGCCTTTTAACTTTTTTAGATGTTGTTATTAGAATCTACCGCAGCCTCAATTATTTCAGCACCAATAGTATCTTCGAATTGATTCCAGACAGGTTTCATGGTGTCTACCCATTCTTGGCGTTGTTCAGAAGTTAATTCACGAACTGTGCCACCGGCCTCAATGATTTTCTGCTTGGCCTCTTCGTTTATGGCAGTTGACCGAATGTTATACTCCGCAGAGACTTCATCTACAATTTTTAGAAATTCTTCACGAGTTTCATTATCTAGGCTTTCTAAGAACTGGTTTGAAGTTACCATGAAGTAGGTCAAGAACTGATGGTTCGTTTCCGTAATGCCATCCTGTACTTCAAAAAACTTCTGACTATAGATGTTCGACCAGGTGTTTTCTTGGCCATCCACAACTCCAGTTTGGAGAGCGCCATATACTTCCTTAAAAGCTAGTGTTTGAGGTGTTGCATTTAGTTCCTTAATCAAGCTTTTTGTGACATCTGACGTCGTTACACGAAATTTCAAACCTTCAGCATCAGATGGGTGAATCAAAGGTTTGTTAGCTGAAAATCCGCGCATTCCGTTATAAACGTAGGCAAGCCCAGAGATACCACTTCCTTGCATGGAGTTAAGAATTTCTTGGCCTACTTCGCTTTTTGTAAATGCATCAACTGCCTCTGTTCCTTCAAAGAGGAATGGCAGATTGAAAACCTCTAGCTCTTGTGTATAGGGGCCAAACTTTCCTGCATCGGGGGCTGCTAGCTGCACATCACCTAAAATAAGAGCTTCGATGACCTTGTCATCGTCATAAAGCGTCGAGTTTGGATAGACTTCAATACACAGCTGCCCATCCATTTCTTTATTTACCCGTTCTGCAAGGGCTGCTGCCATCTCGCCCTTTGGATGCCCAGAAGATGCAGTCACATGGCTGAACTTGGCAACAGTTTCATTCTCATCACAGTTGGCGTGAGCATAGACAGGAAAGAAGGTTGCGGCTGTGAGTGCCGTAGCGATAATTTTTTTCATTGTTTTTATCCATATAATCAAATGTTTAGGTCTTTATTAAAGCATTTTCCAGTAAATTTATTTACGTAGAGCATATTAGCTCACGCTTAATCTTCATACAATCATACAATAGTTTCAAGGCGTAAATTACTTGAGCTATTTGGGCTTCTGTTGTCACGCGCTCCCAGCAATGACTTCATAGGCAGCTACGCTGTCACCTTCAACTATTATCTGTTTTCGTTCCGGAGTTGCGTAAACCGCTGAAGGTTCCCACCCATCGGAGCGTAGCGACGCGGGGATTTCATTGTCACTCCGAAGCTGTGGTGCCCGTCAACTTTGCTTGTCGTTTTCGCATGGATTCACCCCTGAGATTGATCTTGTAGGCGTTGTGAACCAGCCGATCCAGAATGGCATCCGCCAGAGTGGCGTCACCGATGACGTCATGCCATTCCTCGATAGGGAGTTGGCTGGTGGCGATGCTGGAGCGACGGCCGTAACGGTCTTCCAGCACTTCCAGCAAGTCTCTTCGGTTCTCTGCGCTCAGTTTCATGAGCCCCCAATCGTCCAGGATCAGTACATCGACTTTGGCGAGATTTGCTAGCAGTTTGGGGTACTGGCCGTCTCCTTTGGCGATGGTCAGTTCTCGTAGCAGCCGAGTCAGACGAACGTACTGCGCGGTGTAGCCTTCCCGACAGGCTTTGTGCGCCAGGGCACAGGCTAACCAGGTTTTGCCAACGCCGGTGGGGCCGGTGACGAGCACATTCAGGTGTTCCTTCACCCATTGGCAGCTTGCCAGGGATTGGATTAATCCCTTATCCAGGCCGCCGCAATCTGTCGGTTGCTCAGCCCTCGCTCCCATTTGAGACGAAGGACTTCTTTGATCTTACGCATGGATAACCTCTTCGCAGGCATCTGGTCTTCTCCGGATGAAAAGACTCAGAGTACCGTTAAGTTATCCCGCGCCGGACGGTTTCGATGGGGTGAGTCAGGCAGCCTGCCGGGGTGGCAGCGTTGCCGTGGAATCAGTGGCAGCTTTCGCGTGGAATGGGTGGCAGGCTTCGTCTGGAATCAGTGGCAACCTTGGTCTGGAATACGCACCGAAGTGCCGCATCAGCGGCTGTTATGGCTCAAGGCCCTGCTCGGCTGAGGCCGTTGGTTGCCATGATGTTGCCAAAGCCCAGCGTTTACAGGGGCGCATCAAGCAGGTGCTGCGAGGTCAATCTTATTAATTTGCTAAGGGGTTTAGCGGCGGGAAAATGGGCATAAATGTGTAATTTTTTAGTATATTACTATTGATTTTCGTCCTATGCTAACGACTATGCTTCTGATTTAGATTATTAATAATAAATTTATTATTTCTCCGTCAAGCTGCAGCTGCGTCATTTGATCTGTGTAATTCATTGACTTATGATCATACAATATGATTGTATTATCATAAGTGACAAAAAAGCCGGTAAACATTAGTAAAGGAGATGAAAGTGAGCGATTATACCAAGAGCCCAAGCGAGTGCGAGGCATCAGAAAAGTTTAAAAGGGGCCTTAAAACCCGAAAAGAAGTGCTTGGGAGTGAGTATGTAGATAACTCAGTAAATAATGCTACTGAATATAACTGGCCTATGCAGCAGTTGGTTACTGAGTATTGCTGGGATGAAATTTGGAACCGCCCAGGCCTGGACCGCAAATATCGGTCTATGTTGAATTTAGGAATGATTTCTGCACTTGGTCGCACCCACGAACTTAAATTGCATGTGCGTGGTGCAATTAATAATGGATTTACGAAAGAAGAAATTCGTGAGGTGTTTCTTCAGGTTGCTATCTACTGTGGTGTTCCTGCTGCAATAGATAGTTTCAGAGCCGCGCAAGAAGTATTTGAGGAAATGGGAATTTAAGTATCTTTTGAAAATACTTTAAAAGTGATTTTTATATTTATACTGATGGCGCCTGTGTAGGTCGGGCGTCATTTTTAGTATATAATATAAAGATAAGTGTTTTTATGTTATCTGTGATTTTTATGGATCTGCTCAAACGTACCCAGAGCGCTCCAGCTGGGGTTCATTAACCGAGTGTTGCACTTGCACTTGCACTTGCACTTGGAGATCGCCCTGTTTGGCTTACGAAAGAAATAAAAATTCTTAAACTAAGGTTGCAATAATTGTCGAATATGTAGAATAACAGCCTATTTTGTAATATTGTAATCAGGCTATTAACTGTCATAATTAAGAGAGCTCTGCATGGAGATTCAACACCGTTCAGCATCTTTGCGTTATCAGGTTCAAGATGCGTTACGTAAAGAGATTATCGCAGGTCGCTTAAAGCCAGGTGAGCGTTTAGTAGAGAAAATGTTGTGTGCAGAGCTAGGTGTGAGTAGAACGTCATTACGAGAAGCTTTAAGAGGTCTTGAAGCTGAAGGTTTGGTTGCACTGGTTCCTCATCGTGGGACTGTAGTTGCATCGGTTGAGTTGGATGTTGCTCGTCAAATCTATCAGGTTCGCGGTGTTCTCGAAGCGCAAGCTGTACGGAATTTTGTTATGCATGCCAAAGATAATGATATACGAGAGCTTCGCTCAACATTAGATGATCTATCTGATAAACTTCAAGAGATGGAAAACAGATCTATTGAAAGCTTCTCAGGATCAGAAGTTCTGAATGTAAAACGAAAGTTTTATTCTATCATCTTTGGTATTAAAGAGAATTCTATAGTCAGAGATCTACTTGAGATGTTAAATAATAGAATAAGCTTGCTAAGGGCCTTGTCTCTTGGTCGTCCTGGGCGCCTCAAAAACACTCTTTCAGAATTGACAGATATAGTTGAAGCTATAGAGCAACGTGATGAGAGGCGTGCAAGCACTGCAGCGTTATCTCATATTGATAGTGCTGAGAAAAATGTAATATCTTTACTTAATCAGCAAGAGGAATACTTGAAAGGCAAGAAGGCTTAGTATTACATAATAAATAAATTTTTCAGTACGGCTGATGAGTAGACAAGATTTAAGGCACCAGGAACGACATCGCAACAATCCCCAATGTGCCGCCTCAAGAAAGATGGTCTCAATCTTGTTATCATTTCACTTTACTGCGATAAACAGATGATATGCTGGCTTCCAATGATGAACCCGTTCAGGCATTTTGGCAGTTTATAATGCTGTCAGTCTACGAAGTCGCTCAACCCTCGGAACCAGTCAACCTGTTTCGGACAGCTACTCAAGAATTAATGTAGTTTCTCGTGCTGTGTGTTTTGCTCTTGCGAGTGTCGGAAAGTTCACGGCAGATGGCACTCCCAGTTTAGCCTCTTCCGGTGAAATCGGATTGATGGCCACGGATGTCGGCGGCATGTGGGCAACTGGCCGGCCGCACACAAAACGTTCAGGGTTTGCCTGATACCAGCTGTCCAGCGCTTGCTGCCGTGTAACAGCCAGTTCCTGATATCGACCGGTAAACACCTGTTCCGGGTAAGCGCCGCTAAATCGACCCACTTGCTTTCAGTCGATCTGCGGCACTTTTTTTGAAGCCCGCTCCAAGTCGACATTCCACGGTAGCAAGGCTTCCAGCTTTTCCAACGTGTCTGCTTCAGCAATGCGCTCCAGTACATACTGGATATAAGCGGAGGGTTCCAGGCCGTTGGCCTTAGCCGTTTCGACCAAGGAATTGCAGGTTGCGCTGGCACGGGCGCTCCGTGAGGTATCGGCGTAAGCGCCAGAAACGACCCTAGCAAACCCGGTGGTCACTTGCTCCTGCTTTGGAGAGTCGTCAGTCGGGGTTAGCTTCTGGCGCCAGTAAACAAATTGATGATAAACCAGCGACTGTTGCTTACAGTAAGCGCTGCCGGACACGCCGGAGGCTTGCCAGTCAGTCATATGCCGCTGCCAGGCGTGCGCTCGTTCGGTTGGGGTCATGCTGATTCCTCATGGAATGGGTGAGGAAGTCAGTGTGTGCAATCGGCGAGGCGGAATGTAGGTGCTGATTTATTGGCGCTTACGGTAAGAACAGCGCGTATTGGCTCGCCATCGTAAGCACCGTCCGCGATAAACATCTCAACTGGGCCGTCGATCTGATCCAGCAGGCACGGTAGCGCGGTCGGATCGCCAATGTCATCAGCGGTCAAATCGAAGCAGACGATCTGGCCGCTGACAAGATCAAGGCCAAGGTGCAACTTGCGCCATGAGCGCCGTTTGCGCTTGGTTTTATGCTTTTGCTCCAGCCATTCGCCTTCGCCGAAGATTTTTAACCCAGTGCTGTCCACGACCAGATGTACTGGTTCAGCGCTCTTGGGTGCAGTTTTGGGAGGCAAGCTCAGCCCATTGCCCCTGCGTGACATGGTCGTGAAATGCGGCACCGCGATCTCAACCCCCAGCAGTCCGGCGATTGATCGCATCAAGCCTTGAGTTTGTCGCAGTGGCTGCTTGAACACCATGCCAAAGGTCAGGCAAAGCTCAATCGCCAAGTCCGAATAGACCGCCTGACCACCTGGCGTCGTAAGGGGTGCCGCCGCCCACAAAGCGAGGGCCTCTTCGCTAATCCAAACCGTCAGATCACCGCGCCGCCGCAGGCTTTCGTCGTACTCGGCGCAGTTGGTCACCCGACGCTTTTGCTTCGGGATCTTGGCGCGACGATCAGCGTTGAATTTGTGCGGCATATACAGCATCCTCAAGAAGACAGGCAGCAACCGGTATCAGTGGAGCGGGGGTCCATGCAACAACGCCGGTCGATAGCACCGTCACAGAGACACCGGTTCACGCGCCGACGGACAGCCGCCTGCTCTGGGATGCGGTCCGCACCCAGGTGCGGCTGATGGAGCAAGCGCAAGAGCTGGCTGGGGAGACGCGACTGACTTGGCGTAACCACCGGCGCGTGGCCAAGAAGCGTGCCTATCAGATCCAGTATTCTCGGGGGAAAGAAAAGAAGACCCGCGGGTATCGGGATCTGATCAAGGTCACTCGCAAGGGTCTCGATTACCTGGACAAGGCCTGGTTCAAGCTAAACCAACTGGACATAGATGGGGTCGCATTCACCGCCTGGGAAGCGCAGGCAAAGCACGACCGGGGGCTGATCGAAGGGGTGATCGACCAAGCGCAACGACGGGTGATCAAAGGCGAACAGGTGCCTGCCGCAGAGAAGATCTTCAGTCTGTTCGAGGAGCACACCGACATCATTATCAAGGGCAGCCGTGACATCCAGTACGGGCACAAGCTGAACCTGGCGAGCGGTCGTAGCGGGTTGATTCTCGACGCCGTCATCGAGGCGGGTAACCCGGCCGATAGCGAACGCTTTATGCCCTTGCTGGAACGGCAGATCGAGATCTATGGCCGTGCTCCCCGGCAAATGGCCGCAGACGGCGGTTACGCCAGCAAAGACAACGTGCAGCAAGCCAAAGACAAAGGCGTGAAGGATGTGGCCTTCCACAAAAAGAAGGGCCTGAAGGTCGAGCACATGGCGAAGAGCGACTGGGTGTATCGCAAGCTGCGCAACTCCGGGCGGGGATCGAAGCAGCCATCTCCTGCCTGAAGCGGGCCTACGGCCTGTCGCGTTGCACCTGGAAGGGGCTGGAGCACGTTAAGTCGTACGTGTGGTCGGCGGTGGTCGCACACAACCTGGCCGTGTTCTCACGACGGCTCGCCGCCCGATAACGGCTCAACCCCGAGTTATCCAGGCGCATTCACACAAAGCCTTATTGGCGCTCTTGCCGAGGATGGCCTGTGCCCAAAAAAGACCGAATTGCGGTCAAAAGGATGACGCAGGCCTGCAAACTACGATGCCGCCGGCATCAGGTTGGCAAAGATAGACAATTTGACCCGCCTGGCTGGGCGAGTCTCCTTGAAAACAAGCTGTTTATGGACGGAAACGAGCTCGATAGGCTCTCTGTGTAGACGATGCTGTCCGGCGTCACCCAAGCCTCCATGATGGGCATCAGGGTGCGGGTCTGGGCATTGGGGATAAGCTGCCTTTGTCGGCGTCACGCCGGAGCAAAAGCAGTCCGGCACCTCGATCAATGGCCGGACGACTATCTCGAGAGCAGGCCATACCGCAGGACGCAAATCGCTATAAATTCCGGGCATGGTGGCCAAACGCCACAATCCTGTGACCATCGCGATGGCTAAGCCGCTGGAAAAGAAAGGCTTCGCACCCAAGGCGACCGTCGGTGCGAGCATGCAAAAGCTCGTGCACCTGATCTACGTTGTGATCAGTCATGACAGCCTTCCCAAGCCGACATACCGATGGCCGGGCTTGAAATACAAGAAGGTATCTCGGATCTGACCCCTGTGCTACAGGCTGTGGTCTAGTGTCGCGGGCAGGAAGTTCGCGCCTTTGAAGTCTTTACCTGCGCGCGCAAGGCCGCGTGGCAAATCCTATCGTGCCAAAACGGTCGTGGCCGTCAAGCCTTGCAAGGACCACTGGATAAGGCTGGCGAGACGTCCTCGTCCACGTTCTGCTTTTGTGCCTGCTGGGTCATGACATCGAGAGCGGTCTTTTCCGCGTTGCGGATGTGCTGGTGCGCCGAGGCTTGCGCGGCTTCGGCATTACGTGCCTCGATATGGCCGAACAGCGTGTCGATTTCCTTAAGGCTTTTAGGCAGGCGGTCTGGCCCAGAGAACGACTTGGCCCGTAGTAGGCTGATGCGCGAGAGCAAGTTGACCAATATTTCTCTGACGAGCGCGTTACCGCACCCGTCGAGAATGACATCGTAGAAGCGGGCTTTGGCCTGGATTAGCAGCTTCTGGTCCCTTTTCTTTGCCGCCTTGTGCAAGTTCTGCACGGCTTTCTTCAATTCATTGATGGCGCCGTCGGATGCGAGCAGGGTGAACTGGTGCACCGCATACCCTTCCATGAGCGCTCTGATCGCGTAGATGTCGGTGGCCTCGTCCTCCTTCATCTCGGTTACGGTCGGCCCCTGATGAAGGACTGTCGTGACGAGCTTTTCCGCTTCCAGCCTGCGCAAAGCTTCTCTCACTGATGGCCGGCTGACCTGGAGCATTTCGCACAGCTCGCGTTCACGCAACCGTTCACCGGGCTTGAACCGTCCTTCCATAATGGCTTCACGTAGGTAGTCCTCAACGTGACTACGCAGGCTGACGGGCTTTTTCAGGGTTTTCAGGGTTTTCATGGGTTCCTTTGGGTTTGGTGACATGGGCGGTATCATAAGATTGTCATGCAATCATGCAAAAAGATTGACATACAAAAAACGAACGCCTAGAATTTTACAGCAATAGCGACAAGAGATCCATAAAGTCGGCTTAGATCAAACAGCCAGTCGCTTCAGGAGACAAATTACGAAATGCAGCTAAGACCGTGTCATGTGGAGTTTCCCTATCCGGTTGGATTGCGCCAATAAAAAACAGACGGAGTTCGACGGCGCGATTGCCACGATGAACGCGAAAACCCGCAGCAACCAACGAGTCAGCGAGATCATGGAGACATTCGACAACTTTATCGGCGGCAGGTACGTCGAAGCTGAGAGCCGCGAATGGATCGAGAGCATCGATCCATATCGAGGAGAAATATGGGCGCGCATCCCGCGAGGCCGCGAGGTCGATGTGGACAAGGCGGTCCAAGCTGCCCATGCCGCGATGTATGACGGCCCTTGGGCAAAAATGACCGCCACGGAGCGCGGGAAATTGTTGTTTCGCCTTGCGGACCTGGTCGAGCGCGATGCCGAGCGCTTGGCGCGCCTTGAGGTTCGTGACAACGGCAAGCTATACGCCGAGATGCTAGGTCAAGTCCAATACCACCCGAACTGGCTGCGGTATTTTGGCGGTCTGGCGGACAAGATCGAAGGCAGGGTCATCCCGATAGACAAGCCGAATCATTTTGCATTCACGCGCAAGGAACCGGTGGGCGTGGTCGCCGCGCTCACCGCTTGGAATTCCCCGCTGCTGTTCATCGCCTGGAAGTGTGCCGCAGCACTGGCGGCCGGCTGTTCCATCGTGGTTAAACCCTCCGAGTTCGCATCGGTGTCCACGCTCGCTTACGCGGATCTGACCCGCGAAGCCGGTTTTCCGGATGGTGTCTTCAATGTTGTGGCGGGCTATGGGCAGGAAGCCGGCAGCGCCCTGGTCAACCACCCGTTAGTCTCAAAGATCACTTTCACGGGATCGGATGCGACGGGCGTCCGTGTATATGAGCAAGCGGCCCGCCAACTCAAGCGCGTCACGCTCGAACTGGGCGGAAAGTCGCCCAATATCGTTTTCGACGACTGCAACGTCGATGCTGCGCTCGCGGGAGCGGTGTCGGGCATATTCGCGGCGACGGGCCAGACTTGCATCGCGGGTTCACGCCTTCTGGTGCAGAACTCCATCAAGGAAAAATTCATCGAGCGCCTGGTCGAATTGGGTCGGGCAGCGAAAAAGGGCGATCCGATGTCGCCGGACACGAACATCGGGCCAATTACGACGCCACCTCAATTCCAAAAGGTCCTCGACTACATCAACATTGCCAAACAAGAAGGTGCCCGATGCGTGCTCGGTGGCGTTCCCGTTGCCGAGGGCACGCTACCCGGAAACCAGTTTGTGGAGCCGACGATTTTCGCCGATGTGACTCCCGGGATGAGGATTGCGCAGGAGGAAGTGTTCGGCCCTGTTCTCTCGATTATAGGGTTCGCCGATGAAGAGGAAGCCGTGCGGATTGCCAACGACACCATCTACGGACTGGCGGCCGGAGTGTGGACCAGCGATATCGGCCGCGCCTTCCGCGTGTCGTCGGCGATCCGGGCCGGAACGATATGGGTGAACACCTATCGGGCCGTAAGTTACATGATGCCGTTCGGGGGAATGAAGCATTCCGGGATAGGCAGGGAAAGCGGCGTTGAATCGATAGAAAGCTATCTAGAAACCAAAAGCACATTGATTTCATACGACTCCGCGGTTCCGGACAATCCGTTCACTATGCGATAGCAAGGGATTTTCAGCAAACTCATCAGGACAGATCATGAAAAAAATAACTTACGGGTTCGCGGGGCTGGGGCAGATGGGCTCGCGGATGGCGCAACGGCTGTTGAAGGATAAGGGGTCGCTACGGGTGTTTGATCTCTCGCCCAAGGCCTTGGCCGATCTCGAAGGGGCGGGGGCGGAGCCGGCAAAGAGCCTCAAGGCCCTCGTCGACGAAGCCGACGTGGTATTCCTCAGCCTGCCGGAGCCAAGCACGGTCCTCACGGTCGCAAAGGACATTGCGGCTGCCGTCACAGAGGCGAGCCGGGTGAAATATATCGTCGATTTCTCGACCATCGGCCCGAAGACAGCCGTCGCGGCCTCGGATGTGCTGAAGGAGCATGAGATCACCTATATCGAGGCGCCCGTGAGCGGCGGAACGATCGGCGCGGCGGACGGGACGTTGGCGTTAATGGTTTCCTGCCCGCGGCAGGATTTCGACAAGCTCGAAGAGACATTGAAGGTGTTCGGCAATGTCTTCCATGTTGGCGAAGGCTATGGCCAGGCCCAGACTTTGAAGCTTGCCAACAATATGCTGTCCGTATGCGCGGTGGTTGCCACCGGCGAGGCGCTTGCCATGGGGGCCAAGGCCGGGATTTCGGCGACCAAGATGCTGGAAGTCATCAACAAGAGCTCCGGTCGCAATACCGCGACGGAAACAAAGTATCCACGCGCCGTCGTCCCGCGCACTTTTGACTTCGGGTTCTCGACCATGCTCGCCTACAAGGACGTTCGTCTGTGCGTCGACGAAAGCGAAGGGCTGGGCGTGCCGATGATGATCGGCGCCACGGTGCGAGAAATGATGGCGATCACCAATTCATGCTACGGACCGGATTCGGATTTAACCTGCGTCGCGAAGGTCATCGAGCATTGGAGCGGCGTCGAAATAAAGGGCTGAGTTGGTTTCCGCCCATGGTCTACAATTTTTACCTACACGGAGTATCACATGAATGACCAATTATTTGAGAAAGGACTGAAAATTCGCAAAGAGGTTCTCGGGGAAGAGCATGTAGAACGCTCTCTGAAGAACGCGACCGAGTTCAGCATGGATATGCAGCGGCTGGTCACCGAGTATTGCTGGGGAGAGGTCTGGGGGCGCGACGGGTTGTCGAAGAAATCCCGAAGCATGATCAACCTCGCGATGATCAGCGTCCTGAACCGGCCCAATGAGCTCAAAACCCATGTGGGCGGCGCGATCAACAACGGCGTTACACCCGACGAGATCAAGGAAATATTGCTGCAGGTGGCGATATATGCGGGTGTGCCGGCCGCCATCGATGCGTTCCGCATCGCGGACGGGGTGCTGGCCGAGAAAGCCGGTGCGTAGCAGCGTGAGCGCTGCCGGGCAGACGCGCTTTTGTGTTTGGCGCAATTGAATTGAATGTATCGAGAGAGGTAGTGGAAACAATGAAAGTCATCCAGGGAAGAGACACATCGAAAGGTTCAGTCAAACGTTCCGAGACCAATGTAGGTGAAGTGTGGGGAGACTCGATTCTTCCGACATCGGACGGCATCACTGTGAACATGGTCTGGTTCGCGCCGGGCGCCAGGACACACTGGCACCGGCATGAGCGAGGCCAGATCCTGCACGTGACGGTCGGTGGGGGCTGGGTCTGTAAGGATGGGGAGGAAGCGCAGCGTATTCGCACGGGTGACATCGTGTGGATTGCGCCCGGCGAAAGGCATTGGCACGGAGCGGCGTCCGACAGCATTTTTGGTCACATCGCCATTTCGGTAGACCGCACGGACTGGGAAGAACAAGTTAGCGCAAAGGACTATGCCGGTTGTTGATATACGGTCCTGGCGGAATAACGGCAAGATTTTTGAAAAAATAATAATAGAGAGGAGACAATCATGACAATTACACGGCGAGACATTTTAAAACGCAGCATGGGACTCGTAGCGCTGGGAATGATAGGTTTGGGAGGTTTAACCCTCCCGATGCCGGCGCTCGCGGCGGACCTCGATGTGCGCTTTTCCTGGTATCTGCCCAATACATCGTCGACCGGCAAGGAAGGGTTCAATGTTGCAAAACGGATCGAAAAACTCAGCAAGGGTGACATCAATGTAAAGACGTATCCATCGGGCTCGCTCTTGCAGCAGTATGAAACCGCGGAAGGGGTGCAAAATAATACTGTGAACCTAGCCATTCTAGGCATGCACTGGTGGGGCGGAAAAGTACCCGCCCTAGAGTGGGATACCGTGCCGTTTCTCGCGAATGACGTCGATGCTCTTATGGAGGCGTTCCACGGGCCGCTGGGCGAATACATCAACAAGTTGTTGGAGCCCCATGGCGTGAAATTCGTCGGTTGGAGCTTATACGGCTATGCCTTTGACTACATCAATACGAAGCATCCGGTAAAGATTCCCAAGGACTTCAATGGCTTGCGCATGCGCTCCCAAGGAACATTATCGTCGTTGTTCCTGAAGCAGCAGGGCGCCACGACGGTCGGGATGGACTCGGGCGAGGTTTATACCTCGTTGCAGCGTGGCGCGATCGATGGAGCGGGTTCAGGAGTGTCCGACTTTGTGTCGCGGAAGTGGCAAGAGGTCGCGAACCATGTCACCGCGATCAAGTACGTGCCGATCGTCTATCCGATAATAGCGAACCTGAATTGGTGGAATGGGCTGACAGGAGAGCAGCGCAGCATCATAACGCAAGCCATGCGGGACGCGGAGGCCGACAACTTGAAAGACATTGACGACGAATACACCAACGCCGTCGCGGCCATGAAAGAGAACGGCAACGAGGTTTACGAGCCGAAGGGCGAGGAAATAGAGGTCTGGAAGAAAGGTTATAGCCCGTTGCTGGACGAATACCTGCGTATGTCTGGTGAGGAAGGAAAGCACATCATCGAGTTGCTACAAGAGGCTGGCGTGACGGATGTGACTCTGAACTAGTCAATCTTCATCAGCTTGGAGGCAGCGATGATTGAACGAAAACATGGATTGCTGGCGGGCTTAGCAGTTGTATGCTTCAGGATTGCGGATGTGTTTGGCCACATCGCCTCAGTTGCGCTGGTAGTACTGACGATCACGCTTACCGTCGGTGCGGCATCGCGCTGGTTCTACGTAGACGGTTCATGGACGTATAACGCCAGTCTGTTTGCGCTCATGTGGATGACATTTACCGGCGCCGGATTCTGCGCTTTGAGGGAATTTCACGTAACAGCGGGGATTTCGCTCGAGAATTTTGTGGGGCGCGGGCACAGGTTCATTCGTGGTATCAGATATTTCATTCTGATAATTTTCTTGGCGGTTTTCTTTTTCTCCGCATGGAATAAATTCCTTGAAACGCTGTTGACTCACCAGACGACGGCCGATTTATGGAGATGGCCAATGTGGATTGCCCAGATTTCTGCGCCCCTGGGCGTTGGCTGCTGGCTGCTGGCTGATATCGGGAAATTCATTGAAAGCCTCATAAATCCGCAACGTTCGAACCATTAAGAGAGTCTAGGAAGATTTTTTCATTTGAGTCGTTTCGAGTGTCTGTTGGCGGGACCCGTCGACAGGCTCTTGCCGTCACCGGAAGCAACCCGTTATAAATCAGTGGGTCCGCCTTATCCGGCGGCGTGGTAGCGCCTTTGGATTAGTTAAAAACTTTTTGATGGCCGGAGTCGGTATGGAGATATACTTTATATTTGTGTCGCTGTTCGTGTTGTTGGCTCTCGGTATACCCATATCCGTAAGTCTGTTCCTTAGCGGCATGGTCGGTTATGTGACGGTGATAGGCTTGAGCTCCGGCATCAATGCGCTCGCGCAAACCGCCTACGGCGTGCTGGATTCATTGGTCATATCGGCCATTCCCCTATATGTCTTTATGGGACAGATCATGCTCAAAGGGGGCGCTGGACGAGATCTGTTCGACTTTGCCCAGATTATCGTCGGGAGGGTCGCGGGCGGGTTGGCTGTGGCCGCCATCGTGGCCAGCGCGATCTTCGCGGCCATTTCCGGCTCGTCGACGGCCACGGTGGCGACCATCGGTTCCATCAGTATCCCGGAGATGCGCAGGCGCGGTTACGATCCCAGAATGGCGGCCGGTGTGGTGGCCGTCTCAGGAAGCCTTGGCATTCTCATTCCACCGAGCATCTCCTTCATTCTATATTCGCTGGTAACCAACACATCTGTCGGCAAGTTGTTTCTCGCCGGCATATTGCCCGGCATCATGCTCGCCCTGCTGTTCATCGTTTACACGGTGGTAGCCGTCATGATCCAGAGAAAACGGCCCCAGGCAAGTCTCGCCACCGACACTGAGGTGGCCGCGCACGTGGGGGAGAGCGTGGGAACAGGCGCCAGCCCCAGCACCCCTTTGCGCTTGAACGGGAATATGTTCCTCAGCCTGTTCATGATCCCGCTCGTGCTGGGCGGCATATACGCCGGCGTCTTCACGCCGACGGAAGCGGCCGCGGTAGGGACGATTTACGCGCTTATCCTGACGCTGTTCTTCAAGCGTACTTTGGATCTGAAATTGTTCTGGAAGTCCGCGAGAGACACGGTGCTCGTGAGTTCTATGATTCTCCTGCTGATTGCCGGGGCAGGTGTGTTCGGCAATGCCTTATCCTTAATGCAGTTGCCGCAGGCCCTCGCAGCCTGGCTAGAAACCCTGCGTCTTTCGCAGTGGGAGTTCCTCATCGCTATTAGCTTCATGTATCTGTTTCTTGGCATGTTCATGGACGCCGCGGCCGCTATCTTGATCACGGTTCCAATTTTGCTGCCCGCGCTGATAGCCCAGGACATCAACTTGATTTGGTTCGGGGTCATCCTCGTCATCAATATGGAGATCGGCACCGTGACACCGCCCGTTGGGCTGAATCTGTTTGTGGTGAAATCCTTGCATCCCGATTACACGCTCGCAGATATACTGATCGGCGCCGCACCCTACGCGCTCATGGGCCTGGTGGGACTGGCGCTAGTGATAATCTTTCCTCAGATAGCATTGTTTCTTCCTAACAACATGTGAGTCGGTGCGTTTGGAAGTCGTGAGTCTTCCCTGGAGCCACGGACCGTGGTCGCTGAGACGCCGTGCATGATCACTGCGGCAAGCACAGCTCGCAAATTGAGGACAAGATTCGAAGACCAATGGGGACAGACTGGACTTACCCCGATCCATAGACACTTGTGACCCTCACGAAGAGGCGTGCTCGAAGGCCTCGGGACTGACCCCGAAGCCGGAAAACATGGGCCGTCGCCAATCAATTCATCGCCCGTATTAACCGAACATCGCCCAAAGCACGGCAGCTACCATGGCCGCGGCGAGTACGCCGCGTATCAAGCGTGCCGCGTGCGGGCGCCCGGAGCCAGGACGTGAGTAGCTGACCGCTCGCTATCCAGAAGATGTTGGTCGATGCGGCCACGGCAAGGCATGTCACAGCGGTGAGGCCGTAGGCCCAGAGCGTCGATTCAACCGGCAATATCGACTGGGAGAAGATCGCGAGGAAAGCGGCGTAACTCTTGGGATTGATCACGTTGAGCAACATGCCGTCTCGAAAGCGCGGCGCACCACCGGCATTCGACGGATCGGTTGGCGGCGAAGCCGTGGCGACCCGATAGGCGAGGTAGACGATATAAAGCGCGGCAACGGTTTCCAAAACACGCCGGAGGTTTGGAAAGTGGCTGAACAAGGCCCCGAGCCCGGCCGCCGGCCCCGGAGAACCGAGTACGAGCGCAGCGGTCAGTACGAGGGAAGCGATCGCCGTGGCCATGGTCAGTTCTCCAGCTCAAATATAAACGGAACCATTCAGTACCGTTTATACATTATGGTACCGATCGGTTCCAATATGCCTGGCATTGGGCTAGTGTGGCGGCATGCCGACTCAAGCCAGAGAACGTCTGCTCGACTCCGGCGTGGGGCGCGGCGTTACATGGGCAGCTGGCAGGTGATGCTGGCGGCAAATTTGGTGGCTGCGTTACTGAGCTGGCGCAGCCCGATAGATTTTTTCGCCATTGCGGCGGCTATTTTCGGCACCCTGGGCATGTTCATGCTCAGGGGCATTCCCATGCGGCTTATGCTGGCCGCCGCCGCGGTTGCCTGGATGCTGAACAATATTGCCATCGGTTTGGTGGGCGGCACGCTGGCGGAAGCTATGGTGCTGGTCGTTAACTTCATCACCATATACCGGCTGGCGAAAATAAAACA